>DATMQU010000474.1:0-4263 GCA_035566715.1 Vicinamibacteria bacterium | reverse complement strand
AATAAACGCAGCTATCCCGCCCCAGATGTTCCAGTCTCCGTGGCAGCAGCAACTCGGGCCGCATGGCTGGGCGAGTATCGGCAAGGAGTACGATGGGCCGAGCCTCGGGCAGCCCTTTCGAGAGGCGGGTAAGAGCGTCGCGAAAACCTCCGCCGAATTTTCTGCCCGGGGCCTGGACCCCGGTTTTCTAAAGGACGTGCTCCACACTGTCGGCGCAACTATCCCGATGCTCGTGCTGCGCCACCCGGCATTGATCGGGCTCAGCGCCGGCCTCGAATCCATGGCCGACAATCCTGATGTGGAGCGCGCTGTCATCGAAGGCGTGAAATCAGGCGCGGCCGTAGGGCTGATGGGCGGCGCCGCCAACATAATCAATGAAACAGGCATGGGCGCGCTGCCGAAGTTCGCCGCGCGAGCGAGCGCGAATGTCGCGATTCCCGCCGTCGTCAGCGGCAGAGCGCCAACTCTTCAGGACCTGGCCTTCGGGGCAGGATACGCCTTGATGCACGGCGGTCCGCATGACGAACAGACTATACGCCAACGAGCTGCGAAGATTCAGGAGGTCGCAACACATCCCGACCTTCACCCGGACGTAGGACAGAGTTTTCGCGACATCGCCGACGGCAAGTTCGATGCCTCTCCACCTCCGCCCGCCGCTGCTGACACGGCTGGACCCGGCACCGCCAGTTCGGCAGAAGAAGCACAGGTAGTCTCGCCGCCTGCAACCGCCGACCCAATCGCCAGTCGCATCGCTGAAGTTGACCGGGAGCTTGAGACAGTCGACCCTAACAGCGAACGGGCCGGCCGCCTTCTTGATACACGTCAGACACTAGCGCGCCAACGCGGAGCTGCGCCTGACTCCGCAGTCGGCCCGCAAGGCTCGGTTCTGGAGCCGCTGCGAACCGAAGCGCTCGATCCTGACAGTATGTTGGGCCAGGCCAGGGCGATACGCACAGCCCGGCTCCAGCAACGCGCCTCCAAAATCAGCGATGAATTGCGCTACCTGCGTGACGTTGAGGGGGCCGGCCCGGATGATCCCGACGTTGAGGAATTGGAACGCGAGCGGCTGGGCCTGGCGCAGGAGGGCGAGTGGACCCACGGGATACTGAACAGCCTGGAACACAATCCCGAGTGGGAACAGCTTCCGCTTATAACTAAACGGGTGATCCTAGGTCTAAAGCAGCCGGAGGCAGAAGATGCCGGTCCGGCCGGCTCGCAACAGCCCGCAGAGTTCGGTGCCGTCGCGGACCAGAGCAAATCGCCGGTCGACACAACAGGTGGTGAGCAAGTACAGGCTAGTTACCCATCGCTCGACTACGAGATGCGGCCAGGAGCAGACCCGGAAGAAAGCCGAAGAATGGCGTGGGACGCGGTGCAGGACACGAGGGACGCCGCCCGCAACGTGCGAAGAATTGGCGCGGGCGACAGGCCTCCGGGGTCGCCGCCATACGCCGATAAATTCGAAGGGCTGGGAATCAGCCCCGAGTACATAGGCTCGGATATCCCGGAAGAACTGATCCGCAATGGGAGAATAGACATCAGAGGTCAGAATGTGCGCAACGAGCAAGACCTGGCTGCGCTGGCGCAGATATTCCGAGATCCGCGATACGAGACATTCAGGACGATATACGTGAAGGACGGAAGGGTGGTGGCGACGGACGCCATTAGCTCCCGCCTTCCAGGCGCGAGCGCCACCTTTCTCTCGGACGCCCGCACCGAAGCTTTCTACAGGCAGATCAGCAGTGCGTACGGCCCCGACCTCAACGACTGGCCCGCGGACCTGCGCGCGAGGTACGAGCGGCTTGGGGACGAGAGCCTCGCACGGGCCTTCTATGAGATCAGTGACCGCATGCGACGGCTAGGGGCTGATGGATACTACCTGCTCCACAACCATCCAACCGGTTCGGCTGAGCCTTCTGCGGCTGATGCGAGGTCGAGTAGTCTTCACGAAACAAACGTTAAGGGCTATCTTGGCCACGTCGTAATCGATTCCGGTGAGTACGGCTTTATTCGTCCCAGCTCAACTCTTGAGATAGACGATGCGCGCACGGACGCCCTCCGGCATACCCAGGATCCCGTTCAACTGCGTTTGCAAACTGCAGACGAGCTTGCGAAACGAAAGACCCGTGAGGTCTGGGCCCTCGACAGGGATTCTGACCCGCTCCACGAGGCATCGATCCCTCACCCTATTTTAGGCGCCCGCGCCGAAACACCGGAGCAGATCGCTAATCTAGGCAAGCAGATTGCCACTGCGGACGGCGTAACTTTGCTGTATCTGTCGAATGGGCGCGTGAGAGCCATTGAAACAGTACCCGAAAAACTGTATCTGAACACGACTGCCTTAGCGGATCATGTCCGCGGGAGGGCGCGCCTCTGCGGAGCCCAGGACATCGCGTCCTACAGCCAGGATACCGCGGATCTCACTGACGCTGCTGCCAGGTTGCTGCGAACTGGTATAATACAAGACGCGCTGGCTGGAGGAAGGAACTTGCGGTCGGAAGGCGTGCCCTATAAGGAGTCGGCTCGGCGGCCACCATCCTATAGGGCCGAAGGCTTGCATCGGGAGCGATAATGAAAAACCAGAATCGCGAAGAAGTAAGAGACGTGGTTGAGGGAATGGCCAAGAAGTGGCTCACCGCGCGGAAGAAATACATCGATTGGTCAGTTCACGACGAGCGGCCACAGTGCGACCGCCCAATGTCCAGACGGCTCCTGAAGCAAGAGCGAGAGCAAGACTATCTGGAGGAGGCCGAGATCAAGGTGAAGGTTTGCATAGAAATGATCATCGTCAGGTTGGTTGCCTGGCAAAGCATGAGACGCACACGGATGGGGGCAACCGATGAGAGCCTGATGGTGGACCCACCAAAGACGGACGTTACAAACTGAGTGAGTCTTGGACTACATTAGGAAGGCTTAAGACATGCGGGAAGATCAGGCAGATGCCAGAAGCGGCTCAGGCGAGGCGCTGAGGAAGCCACTGCGCGTGAGGAGATTGCCCTTCGATCCGTCTAGGTTGGGGAACTCCGACTGTTGCTTCCCGGAGGTAAGCCACTGGGGGCCGCCTCTCGACGACGATCCCGATTATATCCAGCGCATGACCGAGCTCTCACGGATGCACTTCCTACAGGACGCCATCGCAGTTATCAAGGCGTGGCAAGAAAAGAAGACCAGGGAGATCGCCGAAGAGGAAGGAGCCTCGAGCAGATCGGGCTCGATCGAAGCGCGCGAGCCTTCGCTGAAGGAGACGTACGCGCTGGGGCCGGAGCACGAGTCGGCGTACCATCCCGGATACAGGGGGCAGCAAGAGAAGGAGCTGCCGACGGAGGAGGACTCCTCGCCAGCGACGTCGTTGCTGACTCCAAACAAATCGGACCCGGCACCGCTGGGGACCCCTTCCCGGGCGGAGGAGTGGTTGGTGCTGGACTGCAGCAGGCAGGATCCGGGGTACAGAGGCTGGGCCTCGGAATCACCGAGCCCCTCGCCCGAGAAGGAAGAATAGATCTGCAGGGGCAGCAAGTAAGTGGTCCGGAGGACATCGCGAAGCTGGCCCAGATCTACCGGGACCCGCGCTACGAGACCTTTCGGCCGCAGATGTGACTCTCACCCGAACCTTCGAGAGCGAGGTACCTGGTTTCAGCGGCCATGTGATAATTGACTCGGGTCAATACGGATTCATCGCACCGTCCGGGCGGAGCGATGGGCCGGCGTGGCGGCGTTTCGAAGGGCACAAGTCGAAGGCCGCGGGGATTCCGAGTGGAACAGCTGCAGTCTCCGGGCTACTAGGGCAAGGGCCAGTCCGCCGGGGAAGTAGGGCTATATTAACTGGCATACCCGCCCCGTTCCGACAAAACCGGGCACGGACCCTAGGCCGGTTGATCCCCCAACCTACGCCCGAGACGTCTCCAGGTTATGAGCCTGGCGTTCTGATGTCCCAGCCGACCTAGGAATAGCATTATAACACGAAGAGACAACACCCAACTTACCGACGACGCACAGCCCTCTGCCCCCTGCTTTCTCTGAGGCCGGACTCCCGACACTTGTCGGCTTCATCGCTTCGCTCGGCAACGCCATCGGTCACCGGTTCTCGAGGAGTCGTAACGAGAGTGTTCGAATACTATAGAGTGTGAGAGGCGAGCCAACGGGGTTATCTATTACTTCGAGGAGGTAAGGGTGAGACGTAAGCAACTTGCTCCGGTCACACTGCACAAGCGTCTGGCAAAAGTCCCCGTGGCCCCTGATCGGCCGATCCCCCAACATACGCCC
>DATMQU010000473.1:0-5779 GCA_035566715.1 Vicinamibacteria bacterium | reverse complement strand
CACTCCGGCTTCGGCGTCGCCGTTTCAGGGACTCCATCTCCCCCCGCTTCCCGGCGCCTACACCGCCGATGGGTCGATCGCCTATTTCGTGGAGAAGACGGGCACCAAGCTGCGTGGTCACGTTGGGAACGGCTACCGGGCGCCCTCCCTCTTCGAGCGCTTTGGCAGCTCCTTCGGGAGCTTCGGGTACTCCGTCTACGGGGATCCGCGGCTCGGCCCCGAGCGGTCGCTGGGGGTTGACCTGGGAGTAGAGCAGCAATTTGCCGAGGGCCGGCTGCGCACTTCGGTGACGGTCTTCCGCACCGACCTTCGAAAGGTGATCATTTTCGACTTCTCGGGAGCCATCCGTCCCGAGACGGACCCCTTCGGGCGGTTCGGCGGATACCGTTTGGTGGACGGCGGAAAGGCCCAGGGGATCGAGGTCGAGGCCGCGGCGGAGCCGCTGCGGGGGCTCCGAGTGAACGCGGCCTATACGTACAACGCCGCCGAGCCCCCGACGCGCCAGCCCCAGGACCTGCCCCAGGCCTACGTCATTCCGAAGCACCAGTTTTCCCTCGTTGCCACGCAGCGGCTGGGGGGGTTCCAAGCGACCCTTGCCCTCGCGGCCTCCGACAGCTATCTGGCCCCCGTCCTGGATCCGGTGACGTTCGCGAGCCGCACCTACCGGTTCGGGGGGATCGTGAAGGCGGATTTCGGGGCCAGCTACAACCTGCGCGTTTCCGCGCGGGGGAGCCTGAGGCTGTTCGGCAAGATCGCCAACCTCTTCGACCGGACGTATTTCGAGAGTGGCTTCGCGACCCCGGGCCGGGTCGGGGTTGGGGGTGTGGCCTTTGCGTATTGAGAGAAGCGCGAAGGGGCTCATCCTGCGCGGTACGGGGGGGCTCCTGCTCGGGCTCGCGTTGGTGGCCACGGGGCCCGTTCCCGGACGGGCAACGGAGGGCGTTGCCCCCCGACCCCGAGCGATCATCTCGCTCTCTCCCAACGTCACGGAGATACTTCACGGCATCGGAGCCTTCAGCCGGGTTGTTGCGGTCTCCGACTATTGCACCTTCCCGCCCCAGGTCGAGGGCTTGCCGCGGGTCGGGGGCTGGCTCAACGCGAACCTGGAGAAGGTCACGGCCCTCCGGCCCGACCTGATCATCATGACCGACGACCAGGCCCCGCTCGTGAAGGACCGGCTCGACCTCCTCGGCCTCCGAACCCTCGTCGTCCCAAGCCAGACGATAGAGGACGTCTTCAGGGCCATCCGAGAGATCGGCCGGGCCGTGGGCAACGACGAAGAGGCAAAGGTGCTGGAGAGCGGTGTCCGGGCCGAGCTCGCGGCGATCCGCGGGAAGGCGGGCGGGCGGGCACGCCCGAGAGTCCTCTGTGTCGTCGACCGTCTCCCCGGCACGCTGCGGGACCTCTACGTCGCGACGCAGGGAAGCTACTTGACCGAGCTGATCGACATCGCCGGAGGCGACGCGATCGCGCCCCCGGGGGCGGCGAACTATGTGAAGCTCACCACCGAGGCCCTGGTCTCCCTCGATCCGGAAGTCATCCTCGACGTTTCGCAAGCGGTCACGACCCCCGCCATCGTGGCCGGGCCTCTGAGAGAAGACGCGACGGCGGTGTGGGCGGACCTCCCGCGAGTGCGGGCCGTGCGCGAGAGACGGGTGTACGCATTCCCGGATCGGACCGTCGTTCATCCGTCCCAGTTCGTGAGCGATACCGCGCGCCATATGGCGACGCTCCTTCACCCGGAGGCGTTCCCCAAGTGACGAGCGCCCTCCTGCGGGCGACGGGCCTCGGTTTCGGCTACACCGCCATGAGGCCGGTCGTCTCGGACGTATCGCTGGCCCTGCCCCGCGCCGCGTTCGCGGCCTTGATTGGTCCCAACGGGTGCGGGAAGTCGACGCTCTTGCGCCTCCTGGGCGGGCTCCTGCAGCCCTGGCAGGGGCTGGTCGCCCTGGACGGGGCGGCCCTCGGCTCGATCCCCCGGCGACGTCTTGCCATGAGGATCGCCTACGTGCCGCAGGAGCTAACAACCGTGTTCCCCTTCACCGCTCTCGAGGTCGTCCTCACGGGTCGGGCGCCGTACACGCCGCGCTTCGGCTTGGAGGGGAGGCAGGACCACGCCATCGCCATGGCGGCGCTGGGCGCGCTCGGTGCCCGGCACCTGGCGGAGCGGCCGATGACGGAGCTCTCTGGGGGCGAGAAGCAGCTCGTGGCCGTGGCCCGCGCTCTAGCGCAGCAGCCCGAGCTGCTCCTCCTCGACGAGCCGGCCGCCTCCTTGGACCTGAAGAACCGCGCCCAGCTTGTGGCCGCGCTGCGGCGTCTTCGGGAGGAGCGCGGCCTGACTGCGCTCGTCGTCACCCACGACCTCGAGCTCTTGGATCCCGCGTTCGACCACGTCTTCGCCATGCGGGGCGGGAGCCTGGCCGCCGAGGGGCCCCCCCAAGAGGTCCTGCGGGAGGACAGGCTCAGGGAAATCTACGAGGACACCCACGTGCGCGCCCGCCGGTTGGACGGGCGCACCTTCGTCTGGTCGGAGTGGTGATGGACGCGGGTGGCGCGGGACCGGTCTCGGCGGTGTCGGCGGCGGGGGAGCCGCGGGCGTTGGATCAGGGCAGGGCACCGACACGCGGACGACGGTGGACGGCCCTCTTGCTACTGGCGGCGGCCGTCCTCGTGGTGACGGTGGGCGCCCTGTCCACCGGATACCGACGGATCGATCTCGAGGCCCTCAGGTCGGATCCCACCTCGCGGACGATCTTTCTCGAGATCCGCCTTCCGCGGGTGCTGCTGGGCTTGATCGTGGGCGGGTCTCTGGGCGTCGTGGGCGCGGCCCTCCAGGCTCTCTTTCGCAACCCCCTGGCCGATCCCTTCACGCTCGGGGTGTCGGGCGGGGGGGCGCTGGGGGCGAGCCTGGCGATCGCTCTGGGCCTCGGCGGCCGGGTGGGGGCCCTTCCCCTGGTATTTGTGGCCGCCTTCTTGGGTGCGGGCTGCGCGGTCCTGCTGGTCTACCGACTGGCGTCGGTGGGGGTGGTGCTCCTGCCGGGGGCGCTGCTTCTGGCGGGGGTGGTCATCAACTTGATCGCCGCGTCGGGGGTGCTGCTGCTCCAGTGCCTGTCGGACTACACCCGTGCCCTCCAGATTCTGCGCTGGCTCGTCGGCAGCCTGGATGTCGTGGGGGCGGGCGTGCTCTGGCCGATGGTGCTCTTTCTGACCCCCGGGATCGTGGCCCTCCTCGTCCAGGCCCGGGATCTCCACCTGGTTGCCGTGGACTCGGAGACCGCGGCCAGCCTCGGCGTCAACGTCCGTCGGGTCGAACGAATCACCTACGCCGCCTCCTGCCTGGTGGTGGGGACGACGGTGGCGGTGGTGGGCCCGATCGGCTTCGTCGGTCTCGTCGTTCCGCACGCGGTGCGGCGGCTGTTCGGAGAGGATGTGCGCGTGGTCATGCCCGGCTCGCTCCTGTTGGGGGCGGCGTTTCTGGTCCTGGCGGACACGATGGCCAGAACGCTTCTGGGGGCGGCGGAGCTCCCGGTGGGGGCGGTGACGGCACTGGCCGGCGGGCCGGCTTTCCTGTGGTTGCTGGGCCGGAGGCGGCATGCCTCCCTGCTCTAGGGCCGGGTCTTTGGCGGCGAGGAATCGGAAGGAGGAGGGATGAGCATCTCGACCAAGCGGGGCGACACCGGCCAGACGAGCCTCATCGGGGGAGAACGCGTGTCGAAGGGGGACCTTCGCGTTGAAGCGTACGGAGTCGTCGATGAGCTCATCAGTCAGCTCGGGTTCGCGCGGGCCATCTGTGAGCACCAAGAAGTGCGGGAGGTGACGAAGACCCTCCAGCGAGACCTGTTCAACCTCTCCGGCGCCCTCGCGTCGCCGCCGTCGGGCGAGGCGTCTCCCGTTGGAGACGCGCGGGTCGAGGCGCTCACCAACCACGTCCATCGAATCGAGAGCATGGACGGGGTCCTCCAGGACTGGGCCCTGCCTGGCGAGCACCCGGCGGCGGCCGCTTTCGACGTGGCGCGGACCACCTGTCGGAGGGCAGAGCGGGTGGTGGCCCGGCTGGTGGACTCGGGACAGGAGGTCGACGGGAGCCTGATTCCCTACCTCAACCGGTTGGCCGATTTGATCTGGCTGCTGGGGCCGGTCCTGGAGAAGGACGCGGGGGTGAACGCGGCCCTGCGGGACACAAAGACGGGGGGGCCGCGCTGGTCGCGCGCCTGGTAGGAGGGGATCGGGAGGGGTGAAGTGACGATGCGCGCGAAGGCCCTGATGGTGCTCGGGACGGGGTCCCACGTGGGCAAATCGCTTCTCACCGCTGCGCTCTGCCGGATCCTCGTCCAGGAAGGCTATCGGGTGGCCCCCTTCAAAGCGCAGAACATGTCCCTCAACTCCGCCGCGACGCCCGAGGGCCTGGAGATTGGCCGCGCGCAGGCCATGCAGGCGGATGCCGCCCGCATTCCCCCCAGCGTCCACATGAACCCGGTCCTTCTGAAGCCCTCCTCCGACACGAGCTCTCAGCTGATCGTACGGGGTCGAGTCTGGGGCCAGGTTGGGGCTTCGGACTACCACCGAGCCCGGGTGAACGAGCTCTTCCCGATAGTGGTGGACAGCTACCATCGCCTCGCCATCGGCCACGACGTCGTGGTGCTGGAGGGAGCGGGCTCCCCGGCCGAGATCAACCTCCAGTCGATGGACATCGTCAACATGCGCATGGCGGATGCCGCGGATGCGGCCTGCCTGCTCGTCGGGGACATCGACCGGGGAGGCGTTTTCGCATCGCTGCTGGGGACGCTGGCTCTGCTGGACGAGGCGGCGCGCGCCCGCGTACGCGGTTTCCTGGTCAACAAGTTTCGGGGTGACGTTGCCCTGCTTTGGCCCGGCGTTGAGTCCTTGGAGGCCCGGGTGGGAAAGCCCTGCGTCGGGGTCGTTCCCTTCCTGCACGACGTCGGGCTCGAGGAGGAGGACAGCGTAACCCTGGGGGAGCCAAGGACACCCGCCCCCGGATGGGGAGACTACGGCGGGGCCGTTCGGCCACTGCGGGTCGCCGTGATTGCATTGCCTTACCTGGCAAACTTCACCGACTTCGACCCGCTCGCGGCCGAGCCGTCGGTGGCGGTGGCCTACGTTCGCTCGCCTCCGGAGCTGCGCCGCGCCGACCTCGTGATCCTCCCCGGAACCAAGCAAACCATCGCTGATTTCCGTTGGCTGGAGGAATCGGGCTTGTCGAAGGCCATTGAGGCGAATGCCGTCGGCGGGGGCCCGATCGTGGGAATCTGCGGCGGGATGCAAATGCTCGGTCTGGCCATCCTCGATCCCCACGGGATGGAGGGGGGCGGCGGCGCCGCGGGACTCGGGCTCCTGCCCATCCGCACAGTCCTGGCTGACGAGAAGACGATGCTAAGGGCCCGCGGCTGGCTGGCGGAGCCGCGGCTCTTCGGGCAGGGGATGGAGCATTCGCAGGTGGAAGGCTATGAGATCCATCTGGGAGAGACGGCGTACGAGCCGGGGAGCACCCCGCTGTTCCGCTTGATGCGGGAAGGGGAGGGCTCGCCGAGAGCGGACGGGGCCGTCGCCGACGGGGGGCGCATCCTGGGCACCTACCTCCACGGGCTGTTCGACTCCGACGCGTTTCGGCACTCGTTCCTACGGGCCGCGCGCGCCGCGTGTGGGCTGGAACCGCCCCGGGAACTCGTGTGGTTCTCGGCGGAGCGCGAGGCTCGCTTCGACCGTCTCGCGAGCCACGTGAGAGCGAGCGTCCGCTTAGAACAGATCCTCGCCTGGCTCG
>DATMQU010000472.1:0-7365 GCA_035566715.1 Vicinamibacteria bacterium | reverse complement strand
AAGAGGATCAGCTCCGGAAGCTTGCTGGCGGTCAGCCAGGGGAAGCCGCCGCGATCGTCAGCCCGACGGAAGGCCAGGCGCCGGTCGCCGTCAAGACCGTGCCAGCCCAGATCGGCGACCTCGAGAGGTTCGCCGCTCATGGACTTCACGGGATACCGGAAGAGGGCCTCTACTTCACCAATCTTGATGAGCATGTCCGATGTCGGCCGCCCAGCGTGTATATGGAGAGACCGGCCTATCGTGGTTCACTCCAAATGCAGACTCGGCCTGAAGGCTCCGCCTTGCCCGGCAAGGGCGTAGTCGCCCCCGTTGGATCGAACGACCAGAGCCGCGGAGCCCCTCTCGACGCTCAGTACCGGTATTGGTCCGATTTGTAGGGCCCTTCGACCTTAACGCCTAGATAGGCAGCCTGCCGAGGGCTGAGGGCGGTGAGCTTGACGCCCAACTTCGGCAAATGCAGCCGCGCGACTTTCTCGTCGAGCGCCTTGGGCAGGACGTAGACCTGCTTTTGGTACTGGCCGCCCTTGCCGGCGAGCTCCACCTGGGCCAGCACCTGGTTGGTGAAGCTGGTCGACATCACAAAGCTGGGGTGGCCCGTGGCGCAGCCGAGGTTGAGCAGCCGCCCCTCGGCCAGGATCAGCACGCCATGACCGTCGGGGAAGACCCACTGGTCGTACTGGGGCTTGACGTTGATCCTTCGCACGCCGGGAAACTTGCGCAGGCCGTCCATGTCGATCTCGTTGTCGAAGTGGCCGATGTTGCCCACGATGGCCTTGTCCTTCATGCGCGCCATGTGCTGGGCGGTGATGATGTCGCGGTTGCCGGTGGCGGTAATGAAGATGTCGGCCCTTTCGACCACGTCGTCCAGGGTCAGGACCGCGTAGCCCTCCATGGAGGCCTGGAGCGCGCAGATGGGGTCGATCTCGGTCACCACCACGCGCGCACCCTGGCCCCTCAGGGCCTGGGCACAGCCCTTGCCCACGTCTCCGTAGCCGCAGACCACGGCCACCTTTCCCGCCAGCATGACGTCGGTGGCCCGCATGAGGCCGTCCACCAGCGAGTGTCGGCAGCCATAGAGGTTGTCGAACTTGCTCTTGGTCACGCTGTCGTTCACGTTGATGGCGGGGAAAAGCAGGGTGCCTGCCATCTGCATCTCATAGAGCCGGTGGACGCCGGTCGTCGTCTCCTCGGAGACGCCATGGCACTCCGCGGCCACCTTCTGCCACCGGTGGGGGTTCTCCTTCTGGATGCGGGCGAGCAAGCGGAGCACGACCTTGAACTCGTCGCTCTCGGCCGTCGCGGGATCGGGTACCCCCCCCGCCTTCTCGAATTCGTGGCCCTTGTGGATGAGCAGGGTGGCATCACCGCCGTCGTCCACGACCTGGGTCGGCCCCCGGCCGCCGCCGAAGTCGAGGGCACGCTCGGTCAAGTTCCAGTAGTCCTCCAGGGTCTCTCCCTTCCAGGCGAAGACGGGCACGCCCTGAGGCCTCTCCACCGTCCCCTGGGGGCCCACCACCACCGCCGCCGCCGCGTGGTCCTGGGTCGAGAAGATGTTGCAGGAGGCCCAACGAACCTCGGCCCCCAGCGCTCTCAGGGTTTCGATGAGCACCGCGGTCTGGATCGTCATGTGGAGGCTGCCCGTGATGCGCTGGCCCTTCAGCGGCTGGGTGGCCGCGTACTCCTGGC
The DNA here is from genome assembly GCA_035566715.1 of Vicinamibacteria bacterium. GTDB lineage: Bacteria > Acidobacteriota > Vicinamibacteria > Fen-336 > Fen-336 > DATMML01. Next base: position 5,679 of record DATMQU010000472.1, on the reverse strand, counting down.
GCACGGCCATGAGGCCGGGCATCTCCTGCTCCGCGAGCAGGATCTCCTTCCGGCCCCACTCCGCCAGCTTGAGGTCGGCGACTTTGTGTTCGAGGACCCCTTTGGGAGCGGGGGCGAGGGTGCTGGTCATGGATCGCTTCCTTTCTTCATGAACGCGGGAATGCGGGCTGGGCCGCCGGCCGCGCCATGGCCGGGGGCCGGCTGGCCGAGGCCAGGAACAGGGCGGGGCCCTTGGCCCCCGGCTCGGGGGGCAGGGCCCGGCAGGACGCGGACTCCAGGCCGGCCTCGGCGAGCCCGCGGCAGAGCTCCCCCGGCTCGAAGCCCCGGCACTGTTGCCCCATTTGCAGCCGAAACTCCTCCTGGTCGTGGCCGAGCAGATCCACGATCACCGCTTTGCCGCCCGGGCGGAGGATGCGGGTGGCTTCCCGCAGTGCGCGGGGCGCGTCCGAGACGTAGCTCAAGGCCAGGAGCATGAGGGCGGCGTCACACTCCCCGTCGGGCAGGGGCAGCGCCTCCAGCCGGCCCTGCTTGAGGACCACGTTGCCGAGGGCAGCCGTCCGCCGCTCCGCCGCCCGCAGCATCGCCGCGGATTGGTCCACCCCCACCACCTGCCCCACATGCGGAGCGAGGGCCGCGGTCAGAGCCCCCGTGCCGCATCCGAGGTCGGCCACCACCCAGCCCGCGGGGAGCAGGGCCAGAAGCGCGGCTTCAACGAAGGCCTCGCCATAGAGTTCCCGGCGCAGGCGGTCCCATTGCGCGGCCGCGCCGGCGAAGAACCGTTCCGCCCGCTCCCGACGAGCCTCCAGGCGACGGGCCAGCCGGAGCTGGTCCTGGGCGAGCGTCGCCCAACCCTCCGTCTGGTCGCGCGCGAGCAGCCACAGCCGCCGTGCCCCGGAGGGCAGCTCCCCCGTGTCCATGCGGTAGAGATTCGTGGTGCGCTGGGAGCGGCTGCGCACCCAGCCCTGGTCGGCCAGCATCTTGAGGTGGCGGCTGACCGTGGACTGGGGGAGCTGGACCACGTCGCACAGCTCCGCCACCGCCAGCTCGTGCCGCTCCAGGAGGCGGAGCAGGCGCAGACGAGTGGGGTCGGCCAAGCTCTCCATCCGCGCCAGCAGGTCGTGGGGTGGACGGTCGGAACGCTTCATCATTCAATCCGGATTGAAGGATATACGGCTGGAGGAGCGGTGTCAAGCTCGGGCGCGTTTGTCCCCCACCCGCAAGCGCCGCCGCCGGGACCGGGGGTCCCGGACAGGGAACCGGGCCCCCGGGAGGCACGTACCTAAGGTCGAAGAACCGCGCCAGCTCAAACCGCAAGGAGCCTGCCATGTCGTCCAATTTTCTGAACTCGACCGCTCTCGAGACCCCGGCTGACCCGGCGGACTGGGGGGAGTCTACAATCTCGAGTCGACGAAAGCGGGTACGGGTGAAGCGGAAACGCGCATGGCTGGTGGCGGCGGTCGTCCTGATTGCGGGCGGGCTCTGGGTCGCCTTTAACCGCGGCCCCGAGGCAACCCCGGTGCAGACCGCGCTCGTGGGCCGAGAGGACGTGCAGGCCAAGGTCACGGCCAACGGCAAGGTGCAGGCTCAGAAGAAGGTGGACATCTCCGCCACCATTGCCGGACAGATCACCCACATCGCGGTGAAAGAGGGCGACGCCGTCCGGAAGGGGCAGTTCCTCCTCCAGATCGACCCTGTGAACCCCCGCTCCGCCGCGAAAAGCTCCGAGGCCTCCATGCAGGCTCTGCTCAAGGAATTGGAGTCGGCCCGGGCCAACCGGGAGCAGGCCGGCACCGACTTGCGCCGCGCCCAGGAGAACTACCGGGCCCGCATCATCTCCGAGGCCGACCTCGACCGGGCCCGGACCACTTTCGCGACCAACGAAGCGGCCGCGCAGTCCGCGGAGCGTCGCGTGGAGCAGGCCCGGGCCACCCTGGAGGGCGCCCAGGACACGCTGTCCAAGACCACCGTGCTCGCCCCCATGGACGGGATCGTCACCGCCAAGCGCGTAGAGGAGGGCGAGGTGGCGGTAGTGGGGGTGTTGAACCAGCCCGGCACCGTGCTCCTCACCATCTCCGACATGTCGGTGGTGGAGACGGAGATGGAGGTCGACGAGACCTCGATCCCCGCCGTCCAGCTGGGCCAGGAGGCGCGGGTTCGCATCGACGCCTACCCCAACCAGAACTTCGACGGCCTGGTCACGGAGGTGGGCAACAGCCCCCTGGTGAAGGCGAACGCCCAGACGGAAGCCATCAAGTTCAAGGTCAAGGTCCAGATCAAGAACCCGCCCCCTGACATAAAGCCCGGCCTTTCCGTGCAGGCGGACATCCTCACCGGTTTCTCCGCCCGGGCCCTGGTCGTCCCCATCCAGTCCCTCGTGATCCGCGACATTGAGCGCAAGCCCGGGGAGGCTCCCAAGCCGGGCGCCCCCCGCGAGGAGGAAGGCGTCTACCTCATGGAGAACGCCAAGGCCCGCTTTCAGCCGATCAAGACGGGCCTTCTGGGGGAATTCAACATGGAGGTGCGCGACGGGCTACGGGGAGGGGAGACCCTGATCACGGGGCCTTTCAAGGCCCTGCGCGCCCTCAAGCCGGGCGACCCCGTGAAGCTGGAGAAGCCAAAGAAGGGCGAGGACCGGCGCCCGATCTGACATGGATCTCCGCGAGCTCACGCGCGAAGCGCTCCGAGCCATCCGCGCCCACGCCCTGAGGAGCGTCCTCACCCTCCTGGGCATCATCATCGGGGTGACCACGCTGGTCGGCGTGGTCTCCGTCATCAACGGGCTGAACGCTTTCGTGCGGGAGAAGGTCATTACCCTCGCCCCCGACGTGTTCGTGGTCAGCAAGTTCGGGATCATCCGCAGCCGCGACGAATTCCTGGAGGCACTCAAGCGGAAGAACATCGAGTGGGGGGACTACGAGCGGCTGGCGAGCCGGCTCCAAAAGGCGGAGCAGGTGGCGGCGGAAGCGGTGGGCAACTCGGCGGTGAAGTTCCGTGACCACCGCCTGGCCGACATCCAGGTGCACGGCACCACCGCCAACTACGGACGGATGATGAGCCTCGACCTGGCCTCCGGTCGATATTTCGCGGAGAGCGAGGACGAGACCGCACAGGCGGTGGCAGTGGTGGGCTGGGACGTCAAGGACGAGCTCTTCCCCCAGCTCGACCCCGTGGGGCGCACGGTCCTCTTGGGGGGGGCGCCTTACCGGGTGATTGGCCTGGTGGCCAAGCAGGGACGTACCCTCGGCCAGAGCCGGGACAGCCAGGTCTTCGTCCCCGTCCAGACCTACCGGCGGGCCTTCGGGGGTCGCAGCTCCCTCAACGTCCTGGTGCAGGCCAAGGGTGGGGTGGCGGGGGTGGAGGACGCGGTCGAAGAGGTCCGGGGAGTGATGCGCTCGCTGCGCCACACCGCCTTCCGCGCCCCCGACCCCATCGGCGTGGTCACCTCGGAGAGCCTGCAGACCCTGTGGGTTCAGATCTCGGCCGCGGCTTTCATCCTCTCCCTCCTCATCGCCTCCGTCTCCCTGGGCGTGGGGGGGATCGTGATCATGAACATCATGCTGGTCGCGGTGGTCGAGCGCACCCGCGAGATCGGCGTGCGCATGGCCCTGGGCGCCCGCAAGCGGGACATCCGCCGGCAGTTCCTGCTGGAGGCGGCGCTGCTCTCCCTGGGCGGGGGCGTGGCGGGCGTGGTCTTGGGCAGCCTGACTGCCTTCGGGGTCAAAGGCATCCTTGACTTCCCGGCCCAAGTCACGCCCCCCATCCTGGTCGCGGGCATCCTGCTCTCCGCAGTGGTGGGCCTTCTCGCCGGCTACTGGCCGGCCCGGAGCGCCTCCAACCTGCCCGTGGTGGAAGCTCTGAGGACGGAGTGATGCGCACCCCCTTGTTCCGCGTCCCCTGGACGGAGAACGTGGGCTTCGCTCTCGTGGCCATGCGCTCCCAGAAGCTTCGGAGCTTCCTGACCCTCCTGGGGGTCATGGCGGGAGTGGCCACCGTCATCATGATGGTGAGCTTCGTGGTGGGCTTCAACAATCAGGTGACCGCCGCCTTCACCGCCTTCGGGACCCACCTCGTGCAGTTCCAGAAGTACGAGCCGCGCTTCGGGGGGCCGGGCGGGCCCCCGGAGGAGCAGCGGAACCGCCGCGATCTCACGGTGGAGGACGCCCGGGCCTTGAAGCGCCTCTCCACCCTGGTGGCCGCGGTCTCGCAGGAGCGCTACAAGTTCACGAACGTGACCGTCAAGGCGGGCAAGGAGGAAGCCAACGCCCCCCTTCTGCTCGGCACCAACCCCGACTACTCCGCCGCCAACACCCATTTCGTCCAGGACGGCCGCTTCCTGACCGACGCCGACCTCACCCACGGCGCCCGGGTGTGCGTGATCGGCGTCGACGTGGCGGACGCCCTCTACCCCCATCGGGACCCCATCGGCCAGGCGCTGACCGTGAACGGGCGCGCTTACCAGGTGATCGGCCTCTTCGAGAAGAAGGGATCCTTCTTCGGGGGCAGCAACGACAACTTCGTCACCATCCCCATCACCGCCTTCGACGACCAGTTCCCGGAGATCAAGAACGGGGGGGGCGACACCATCCACATCGCCACCGTGCCCAAGCGAGCGGAGGACTACCCGGCCCTGATCGAGGAGGAGACCACGATCCTGCGCACGCGCCGCGGGCTGCGTCCGAACCAGGCCAACGACTTCGCCATCTTCACGAGCGAGGGCCAGCTCCGCGACTTTCAGCAGATCACGGGAGGGGTGGCGGCGGCCATGATCGTGATCGCCGCCATCGCGCTCGTGGTGGGCGGGGTGGGGGTCATGAACATCATGCTCGTGAACGTGACCCAGCGCACCCGCGAAATCGGCCTGCGCAAAGCCCTGGGCGCCACCCGGCGGGACATCGCCACCCAGTTCCTGATGGAGGCGGTCACCCTGACCGGGGTCGGGGGCGCTCTCGGCATTGGCCTGGGACTGGGCGCGGCCCTGGCCGCCCGTCTCGCCTTCGACTTCCAGGCCGCGGCGCCCGCCTGGTCGGTGCTCCTCGGCTTCGGGGTCTCGACTGCGGTGGGCCTGCTCTTCGGCATGTGGCCGGCCCTGAAGGCCGCCCGCCAGGACCCGATCGAGGCGCTGCGCTACGAGTAGCGCCCCTGCCGCGCGGGCTGCTGCTGGGTGAGGCAGTGGAGCGTGCCCAGGCCCCAGACCAGGTCCACGGCGTGGATGCCCACCACCCGCCGGTCGGGGAAGAGTTCCCCCAGCGTGCCCAGGGCCTCTTGGTCGGCGGGGTCGTTGAAGGTGGGCACGAGCACGAACGCGTTCCCGATGTAGAAGTTGGCGTAGCTGGCGGGCAGGCGCTGCCCGGCAAAGACGAGGGGGGCGGGCATGGGCAGGCCCACCACCTCCGGCCGCGAGCCGTCCTCCAGCCGCATTCCCTGCAGGCGCTCGCGGTTCTCCTCGAGGGGACGGTAGTTGGCATCGCGGGGGTTGGTCTCGCGGCAGAGCACGAGGGTGCGGGGGCCCACGAAGCGGCAGACGTCGTCCACATGGCCGTGGGTGTCGTCGCCGGCGATGCCCCGCCCCAGCCAGAGCACGTTGGTGGCGCCCAGGGAATCGCGGAGGATGTGCTCGAGGTCGGGGCGGGTGAGTCCGGGGTTGCGCACCTGCACGGCGGGGTCGAGCAGGCACTCCTC
>DATMQU010000471.1:0-4288 GCA_035566715.1 Vicinamibacteria bacterium | reverse complement strand
GTCCTCGCGTTCGCCTGGACGCCGTTGCGGTCCACGATGGCGACGAGGTTTTCGAGCCCCAGGCCGCTCGCCACCAGCAACCCCTCCCAGATCGACCCTTCGTCCAGTTCCCCATCACCGAGGAGAACGAACACGCGATTGCGTCCTTTTCGAAGCCGGATGTCCAGCGCCACTCCCAGAGCCACGGCGAGGAGGTGTCCGAGGGACCCGGAGTGGAACTCAACGCCGGGAACGTCACGGCTGGGATGCCAGTAGATTGAATCACTGGTCTTGAGGTGGTTGCCCAGGCGACTCCGGGCAATAAAGCCCAGGTCGGCCAGCGTCGCGTAGAGGGCCGGAACGTCGTGTCCCTTCGACAGGAAGAGATAGTCGCGGCTGGGATCCGCCAACAACTCGGGCGACACGCGGAGAACCCGCCCGTAGAGATGGACGAGAAGGTCGGCGCAGGAGAGCGAGGCGCCCACGAAGCAGCCACCCCCGAGGGTCATGCGCAATACGCTCTCCCGCACGCGCAGCGCCATGGAGTGGAGCGCGGCGAGATCGACGGGATGACTCCTCGTCATCGCTTCCGGCCCCGCGCTCGTCGTGGTCCTCATCCACCCACCTCCGGCGAGCGGGTCTGCGACCGCTGAACAGTTCGCAGCTCATCGAGATGATGGCGGTACCAGTTGACACCCGCGAACCGCGCGTTGAGCTTGAGCAGCTCTGGATGCTCAGCGAGGAGCTGCAGGATGTCACCCAGGTCGAATAGGGGACGGGTGTGGGTCCAAAGGGCCGCGTAGATCGCAGCTACAAAGACGTAGTCTTCGCGATAGTCCACGGTGAAGCGGTGAGTCATCGAGTAGTCCTGGCCGGTCTCCCAGCGCACGTTGCCGATCCGAAAGCGTTGAGGGTGGTCCCAGACGAAGGGGGTGGTGTGCTCCCGCTCCAAGGCGCGCGTAGCCTCCCGCCACGCGGTCTCCAGAGCAGCAAACGACAGGACTTCGACGTCGTTTCCGTCGGGATAGGTGGCGGGGTGCAGATTGCTTACGAAGTCGTAGCGATCGGCGTTCTCGCGATAATGCCCCAGCACCCTGTCTATGACGCCGGCATCGATGAGCGGACAATCGGAAGGGATCTTGACGAGGACATCCGCCCCGGCCTCGGTCGCCGCGCGGTAGTGCCGGTCCAGGAGGTCGGTCGGGTGGCCGCGAAAGCATCGGACGTCCATCCTCCGACACAGGCTCACAACGGCCTCGTCGGCAGGGTCCGTCGTGGTGGCCACCACAAGCTCGAAAGGGGTCTGGGCTCCCCGAACCCGTTCGAGCATCCGGCGCAGGAGCGGTGACCCGGCCACCGGAAGCAGTACCTTTCCGGGCAGGCGCGTTGAGCTCACCCGCGCCTGGACCACGATCAGGGTCTTCACCGCCCCCCGCCTATGGACACCGCGGCGAGGGCTTCGACCGGCGTTGCCGGCACCGGCTCCACCGCGGCGAGCAGCTCCCGAGAGGCCTCGGCAATGTTGCGCGCGGCCCGGCCGTTCTGGACGGGCATCAGTCGGCGGAGCTCCGGTACGTCAAAGTAGGAATGGACCTCCTTGCCCAGGGCCAGCCCCACGAACACAGTGGATGAATACTGAGTGATCAGGGCGTCGCAGTTGGCGATCATCTCCTCGGCGCTGCCGTGGGAGTACACGAGCGCCTCCGGAGCCCACCTCTTGATCTCCGCCGTAGCCCGCGCCGCGTCCTCGTTGGGATGGAGCTTGAAGATGAGGCGACGCCCCTTTGCGGTCCAGAGACATTTCTCGATAAACCTTCGGCGGTCATCCTGTTTGAAGGTCTCGCGGGCATCCGACGAGCAGACCAGCACATAGTTGCGGTGCGGAAACTGGTTCCTGAGATAGCGGCGGCAGTCGTCGAAGTTGGGGATGCCGGTGACCACAATGCGGTCCACGGGCACCCCGTTGGCCACAAAGAGGTCGCGATACCCATCGCTCGCGACGCAGAAGCGCTCATAACGGCCGGAGAGTCCGGTGGTCGACGTCCCTCCAATCCAGAGGGGAAGGAAGGAGAAGCGCTTGCAAAGCCGGAACCCCAGCGTTGCGGGATCCAGCATCCCTTCCTGGACGAGCACCACCGGCTTGCCCCGAACGTTCCGGGGTACAACGAGGTCGGAGCAGGTCAGGACGAGGTCGTAGCCACCGGCCCGCCCCTCGAAGTCGATCGGAAGGTCGTTTCGCTCGAGGTAGTCGAGGCAGCGGGCCCGCAGCTTGAACCCGAGAATCGTAAACTCGAGGAGTCGCAAACGACGTAGCCACTCGAGCGCTCCATCGCAGTAGTACGGAGTAAAACCGTGATCGCAATCGGCCAGCTCCCGCGCGATCTGGTGCATCTGCGTAGTCTGGTTGAGCGATCCGCAGATGAAGAGCACCTTCGGCCGGCGCGCGGTCACGTTGTATTCCCCTCCGTGCATCTCAGTGCGTACGCTTTCCGTCTTTGCCGACCGGCTGCGAAGCGCCAGGAGCAGGTACCCAGCCGCGATGTAGACGATCTCCTTCAGCCGCTTCAGGAGCACGAAGGCGGCCCCCACGGACGTCGCCTGCACGACTCCGAGACCATTCAGCACCGCCACATAGCCCACGTCCTGGACCCCCAACCCCCCGGGTACAAAGAACGCGAGGGCGCGCACGAGGGAAAGCAGGCTCTCGAAGCAGATGGCTTCGACTATGGCAACCCGAACACCCAAAAGGTTCAGGATCAAAACGGTCTCGAAGACCTCCGCTATCCGGGCCACGAGGAATAAGGCCACCGTCCGCGCAAGCTCTCCTGCGGGCATCGCGAAAGACCGGGCAAGGTGCTGATCCACTTGGAGAAAGTGGTGCTGGTTCAGACCGAGCCAGGACCGGACGCGGACAAATGGAATCGCGAGAAGCAGCCCATGCGCCCTTTTCCCAAGAGAGCCTTTTGTGCAGGCGAGCGGGAGGAGCACCGATAGAACGACCAGCGTCATTCCCGCTGCGAAGCCCACGGCATGCATGGCCGCGACCGCTGGTCCCGAGCCCGGCCGGAGCCAGGCTAGCGCGCTCCCAGCGGCGAGCAGACCCCCGTGGGTCGCGCCTATGAACAATCGCCTCGCCAGCAGGCTGCTGACTCCCGCGCTGGGGGAAACATGACCGCGGCTCGTGAGCAGGTGCAGCGACAGGCCATCGGCCAAGACGGTTCCCGAGGGCACGCTCTGTCCCACGGCCTCCGAGGACAATCGCGCCATCATGAGCGATCCGAAGCCCACTTCGTATCCCGTCTGCGCCAACAACCGTTGCCAGCCCAGAGCGTCGAAGGAAAGGCAGATCAAATAAGGAACCAGGACCAGCCAGAGGGCCGCGGTGGCGATCAAGGGGAGAGCGGACAGGTCGGCTTGGGCGACGATTCGGGCGAGCAGGACCAACGCCGCCAGAAGAGCCACTCTGCGCCACAGCCATGTCCAACGAGTCCTTGCCGAGCGCAGCATTCAATTGCCCAAGGATCATCGCCGGTCGTGACGGGTCAATGACGGTGGGGTGACTTCCCGGCATCGCTACGCCACGATGAGGGCGTAGGCGGTCCCGCCAATGAGGAGCCCGAGAACGGCCCCCACCAAGACGTCGCTCAAGTAATGGAGTCCCAGGATCACGCGCGAGACCCCGATGCTCCCCGCGACCAGGAACAACGGCACCGCCATGACGGGCAGCGCGGGCACGAGGACAGAGCCGAGAGCGAAGGCGTTCATCGTGTGTCCAGAAGGGAAGGAAAATTGATCGAAGGCGAATAGCTCGGACGGGGCCACCGCAAAGAACGGGTTTCCGCCGTACGTGGATGGCCTACGGCGACGGAGACCCCGTTTAAGAACGACGGTCGCGGTGTTGGAAGCGGCGGCGGATACCGCAGTGGCCAAGAGAAGGTGACGATAGGGCCCACCCACGGCCACGAGAAGCGCGGCGGCGCCAAGCCACAGCCAGCCGTCGCCGAGCCGTGTCGCCCACTTCATCCAGATCCTGAGCCAGTTGGGAGGAGCCCAGGCGCTGAGCCGCCAGGAGATCCGGCGATCGGAGGCATCGAAGTAGGCAAGTACCGCATTCATCGCCCACCTCCTAACGCAAGCCCGCGTCCCAGAATCTTGAGCCGAGAGATGACAGGAAGGGCTGGCTGTGAGGCGAGGAAGCGCCGGTAGAAGGTGGCAGCGCCGAGCTTCTCCTTGGTGAACTTTACGAGGCTGATCAGAGGGACGAGGGCGAGGGCTGGCAGCGCCGCCAGCACTGCCGCGAAGCGGGCGG
>DATMQU010000470.1:0-5891 GCA_035566715.1 Vicinamibacteria bacterium | reverse complement strand
TCATCACTTTCGGCATGAACCCGGTGGGGCTGGGCCCGAACTCCAAGAAGATGGTGGCCGCGCTCTCCAAACTCAAGTGGCTGGTCGTGGTCGAGAACGTGGAGACGGAGACGGCCGGCTTCTGGAAGGCCCCCAAGGAGTACGACGGCCCAGAGCCAGCCAAGATCCAGACCGAGGTCTTCCTCCTGCCCGCCGCCTCCTTCGCAGAGAAAGACGGCACCTTCACCAACTCCGCCCGCTGGCTCCAGTGGAAGTGGAAGGCCCTGGATCCCCCCGGTCAGGCCAAGGCCGACCAGGAGATTCTGGCCCGGTTGGTCCTGGCCGTGCGTGACCTCTACCAGAAGGAGGGCGGCGCCGTGCCGGAGCAGGTCCTGAATGTGAGTTGGAGCTACACGAACCCCGTGAACCCGGACCTGAGCGAGGTCCTGAAGGAGATGAACGGCAAGGCCCTGGCCGACCTCCACGATCCCAAGGACAAGACCAAGGTGATCAAGACCGCGGGCCAGCAAGTGGACGGCTTCGGCCAGCTCATGGACGACGGCACCACCATGTGCGGGAACTGGCTGCACTCCGGCGTCTACACGGAGGGCGGCAACAACGCCCAGCGCCGCAACAACGCCGACCCCACCGGCCTCGGCATGTACCCCAACTGGGCCTTCTCCTGGCCGGCCAACCGCCGGATCATGTACAACCGGGCCTCCGCCGATGCCGACGGCAAGCCCTGGGATCCCAAGCGAGCGGGTATCTCCTGGAACGGCGAGAAATGGGTGGGCGACGTCCCGGACATGAAGCCCGACGCCCCGCCGGGTACGTACGGGGCTTTCATCATGATGCAGGAGGGGGTGGCACGCCTGTTCGCTCCCAACCTGACCGACGGGCCCCTGCCCGAGCACTACGAGCCGGTGGAGTCGGCGCTGGACAACCCTCTCCATCCCAAGGTCACTTCGAACCCCGTCTTCAAGAGGTTCTCCTCTGACAAAGATGTGTACGGCAAGAGGGAGGACTTCCCCATCGTGTGCACCACCTACCGCCTCACGGAGCACTTCCATTACTGGACCCAGCATCAGCACCAGGGGCACCTGAACGAGCTCCAGCCGGGATTCTTCGTCGAGATTCCGGAGGCGCTGGCCCGAGAGAAAGGGATCGCCAACGGTTCCCAGGTGAGGGTGACTTCCGCGCGGGGCCAGATCCAGGGCGTGGCCATGGTCACCAAGCGTCTGCGACCGATGACGGTCGACGGGAAGCAGATCTGGCAGATCGGCTTCCCCATCCACTGGGGCTACGCCGGCGATCCGGGGCACACCGGGACGCTGGCCAACCTGCTGACGCCCTCGGCGATGGACCCCAACACCTGGACGCCGGAGTTCAAAGCCTTCCTGGTCCGGCTCGAGAAGGCCTAAGGAGGAGCGATGAGCGCCCAGACCCTGCAGATCCGCCGCTCCTCGGCCTCCCTCTGGGGAGGCCGGACCGGCATCCGCCAGCTGCCCGTGGTCTCGAAGTACATCGACACCTCGACCTGCATCGGCTGCAAGGCCTGCGAGGTGGCCTGCCAGGAGTGGAACGACCTGGGGCCGGTGCCGACCCAGCAGACGGGCACCTACCAGACCATGCCCGCCCTGGACCCCGAGTTCTGGAACCTGATTCGCTTCAACGAGCAGGATTTCGAGGGGGGCGTCGCCTGGCTAATGCGCAAGGACCAGTGCATGCACTGCGAGGACCCCGGCTGCCTGGCCGCCTGCCCCGCCCCCGGCGCGATCGTGCAGTACGAGAACGGCATCGTGGACGTGAACCCCGAGCAATGCATCGGCTGCGGTTATTGCGAGACCGGCTGCCCCTTCGACGTGCCGAAGTTCTCCGCCAAGACGGGCAAGATGGCGAAATGCACGCTCTGCGTGGACCGGGTGGAGGTGGGCCTGGAGCCGGCCTGCGTAAAGGCGTGCCCCACCGGCTGCCTGACCTTCGGGACCAAGGACGACATGGTTGCGCGGGGCAACGCCCGCGTGAAGCGACTCAAGGAAGACGGCTTCGCGAACGCGGCCCTCTATAACCCCGCAGGTGTGGGCGGCACCGGTGTGGTCACCGTCCTCGCCCACGGCGACAAGCCCGAGTGGTACGGCCTGCCCAGCGACCCCCACGTCCCCACCGCCGTCCGGGTCTGGAAGTCGGTGCTCCGCCCCTTCGGCCTCGTCGCGATCTTCGGGGCCGTGCTGGGAACCTTCAGCCACTTCATGAACCACGGTCCCAAGGAGGCCCGGGAGACCGAGCGATGAGCGCCAGCATCCCCAACCCCGCCCTCGACCCCGCCGTCATCCGCGCCCGCGATGTGGAAGACGTGGCGGTGGGCGACCAGATCGTCCGCCATCGGCTGTCAAACCGGCTCATCCACTGGTCGGTGGCCCTGGCCTTCACGGTCGCCCTCCTGACCGGGATGCCCATCTGGACGCCCATCTTTGGCTGGATGGCCGCGCTCTTCGGCGGCCTCTCCGTCTGCCGCTGGCTCCACCCCTGGGCGGGCTCGACGTTCTTCCTGGCCTCCCTCGTGATGTTCTTCCGCTGGCTCTCCGAGATGATCCTGCTCCCCAGCGAGAAGGACTGGTTCGGGTCCAAGCTCTTCGCCTACATGAGGCACGAGACCATCGATGACTGGGAGACCGGCAAGTACAACGGAGGCCAGAAGATCTTCTTCTTCGCGGTCTCCCTGGGCGCCCTCGGGCTCCTGGCGTCGGGCGTCATCCTCTGGTTCCCCCTGAGCTTTCCCCAGTGGTTGCGGGAGCTTGGGATCCTCCTCCACGAGATCACGTTCATCCTGTTCGCGGTGGCTATCGTCTTCCATATCTACTTGGGGACGGGGGCTGAGCCGGGGACGTTCCGCTCCATGACCCGTGGCACCGTGGCCCGCTCCTGGGCCCGGCTGCACCATCCTCGCTGGTACCGCGAAATCACGGGTGACCAGTCCCGCCACCCTTAGGGAGCCGGCCGAGACCGCGTTCGCCCGCCGCGCGGCGCGCGCGGACGAGCTCGCCGGCTCGTCCCGCGCGGCCGGGGGCCCGCTGCGCTTCGCGGCCGGCCTCTACCGCGCCCAGGGGACTCTCGCCGCCGCCGTCCTGAGCGCCCACCGGCGCCGGCCCCTCGGGGGGCGGCTGCAGAGCGACTTCGACGGGTTCGCGGGCGCCCTTCTGGCTCTTCTCCGCTACGCCGCGGAAGCGGGTCCCCCCGCCCTCGCCGAGGAAGCGCGGTTGCGGGAAGCGGAGGAACGGGATACGGCGCGGGCTCGGCTCCAGGCCTGCTGGGCCGGCGACCGGGCCACCGGAGAGGACTACCTCTCGCGCGCCCTGCTGCGGCCCTACCTCGAGGTCCTGGCCGGGCTGGGCATCGCGCCCGACCGACCCCGCCGCGAGGGGGGCTGCCCGTTCTGCGCGGCTCCCCCCTGGATCGCGGCGCGGCGGTCGAGCCCGGAGATGGACGGGGCCCGGCGCTTCCTGGGCTGCTCCCTCTGCGGAGGAGAGTGGCCCATCAACCGCGTCCGGTGCCCGGGCTGCGGAGAGGAGAACCCCGTCCGGCTCCCCTCCTTCCAGACCGACGCCCACCCCCTGGCGCGGATCGAGGGCTGCGAGACCTGCCACCGCTACCTGAAGTCGATCGACCTGACCGAGGACGCGCGGGCGATCCCGGAAGTGGACGACCTCGTCTCCCTGGCCCTGGATCTTTGGGCTGCGGAGCAAGGGTTCCGAAGGATCGAGCCGGGACTGGCCGGGGTCTAAAGCCCGCGGGCCGTCCCGCCTCAGCCGAGTTGGGGCGAGTCGAGCCCGGCTTCTTCGTCCCGGGCCCGGAGGGCGGTGTACACCTCCGCCAGGCGCTCCTGCTCCCACCCCAGGAAGATCCCCTCGCCCCGGTAGTGGGCCTCCCCGCTCGCGGGCTCGACGAGCACGATGGTTCCCGGGCCCTGATCGGATGTGACCTCCAGCCTCCAGGCGGAGACGGTGACGCTCGCGGAGCGGGTGCGGATGGGGACCCTGGCCAGGGGCTGGGCGCTCACCCCGCTGAGGCCGGCGATGTCGCGTGCGTTCTCGGGGGCAGGCATGAGGCGGCGCAAGAGAGACTATGCGCCCAGCCGGTTCGGGGTCAAGCCGGGAGCGGTTGGGCCCGCCGCGCCCACGCTCCGCCCCCGTGCCCCTCGGCTCGTTGACGAGCCGAGGGAGGCGCTCCTATGATTCGGCCCTCGTCGCCCCGATTTTCCGTTGTAAGGACGCCGGGCGGGGCCCCACCCGGCAGAAGGAGATGCCATGGTGACACTCGGGACGCTGTGGTTGCCCATCGTTCTGTCCGCGGTCCTCGTCTTCGTTGCCAGCTCAATCGTCTGGATGGCCCTGCCCCATCACAAGGGCGACTGGAAGCCCCTGCCCGACGAGGCGGGCGCGATGCAGGTCCTCGGCCGGATGGCCCTACCTCCGGGCCAGTACCGCTTCCCCTGGGCCGCCGACCAAAAGGCCATGCAGACGCCCGCATTCCTCGAGAAACTGAAGAAGGGACCGGTCGGCCACCTCGTGGTGATACCTCCCGGCCCCTTCTCGATGGGCCGCACGCTGGCCGTGTGGTTTGTTTACCTGCTCGTCGTCTCCGTGTTCGTGGCCTATCTCACCGGCCGCACCGTGGCCCCGGGGACGGACTACCTGCGGGTCTTCCGCGTGGCGGGGACGGTGGCGGTGATGGCCTATGCGGTGGGGCACGCCACGAGCTCCATCTGGTGGGGCCGACCTTGGAGCGTGACCCTCAAGGACATGGCGGACGGCGTGCTCTACTCTTTGCTGACCGCCGGCGTTTTCGGCTGGCTCTGGCCCCGCTAGCCACGCGCGCTCGACGGTATCGGGCCGTCCCCGGTTCCGCCCCCCGTCCCCTCACCCCGGAGCACGGGTGGGCTCCGGGAGCCGCTCTCGGGTTAGAGTGACGACGTGCGCACCCTCATCCACGACGCCCGCCTGGTCGCGCCCATGGACGACGCGCGGACCCGGCTCCCCGAGGGCCACGTCCTGATCGAGGATGATCGCATCCTGTTCGTCGGAACCGGGACCGTACCCTTGGCGGGAAAGATCGATCGCCGGATCGACGCCCGGGGGAAGGTGGTCCTGCCCGGTCTCGTGAACACCCATCATCACCTCCCGCAAGTGCTCACCCGCAACGTCCCCCGCGTGCAGGAGGCCCCCCTCTTCCGCTGGCTGAGCGAGCTCTACGAGGTCTGGCGGGGCCTGGACGCGGCCGCCGTGGAAGCGGCGGCTCGTGTGGGTCTGGGCGAGCTGCTGCTCACTGGTTGCACCACCACTAGCGACCACCTCTACCTCTTTCCCCGGGGCCAGGAGCGCCTGATCGACGCGGAGATCGCGGCCGCCCGCGACCTCGGCATCCGTTTTCATCCCAGCCGCGGGTCCATGAGCCGGGGGAAGAGCCAGGGCGGCCTTCCCCCCGACGACATCTGTGAGGACGAGGAGATGATCCTCCTCGACTCCCGGCGGCTCCTCCGCGAGTACCACGACCCTCGCCCGCGAGCCATGACCCGCATCGCCCTTGCCCCCTGCGCGCCTTTCTCCGTGAGCAACGATCTCATGCGGCGCACCGCCGAGCTCGGCCGCGAGCACGGCCTCCGCCTCCACACCCATCTCGCGGAGACACGGGACGAGGAGACCTACTGCCAGGAGGTCTACGGCTGTCGCCCCCTGGAGTATCTGCGCCGCCTGGACTGGCTGGGCCCGGATGTCTGGCTCGCCCATTGTGTGCACCTCTCGCCCCCGGAGGTGCGGCTCTTGGGCGAGACCGGGACCGGCGTCGCCCACTGCCCTTCCTCGAACTTTCGCCTGGGCTCCGGCATTGCCCCCGTGCGGGCCATGCTCGCGGCGGGG
>DATMQU010000469.1:0-4963 GCA_035566715.1 Vicinamibacteria bacterium | reverse complement strand
CGAAATGGTGTCCTCCGGGACTGCCTCGCGGAGGAGGGCCGCCCGTGCCGCTTCGGTGGGTGCGAAGTGAAGCGCCACCAGCGGAGTTGCAAGTCGACGGTTCACCTCCTCAGGGAAAGGCGACCAGATGGTGCCGGTGCGCAGCCCCGCCTCGACGTGGCCGATGGGGATGCGCCGGTAGAAGCAGGCCAGCGATGCGACCAGCACGGTGGTAGTGTCGCCCTGCACCAGCGCCATGTCTGGCCGGGCCGATTCCAGCCAGCCGTCCGTCGATGGATGAGCCTGGCGGTCAGCCCCGCCAAAGTCTGGTTGGGGCGCCTCGGCGTCGACTGCGAAGCCGAACGCCTAGCGGAACATCTCCGTGTGCTGGCCAGTGGCCACCACGGTGCAGAGGAAGTCGCTGGCACCGCGCAGCGCGGCCACCACCGGGGCGAGCTTGACCGTCTCCGGGCGGGTGCCCATAAAGACCGCGATGTTGCGCGGTGTGGTCACGACCCTCTCCCCGCTCGTCACTTGTGTGGGGCCGGCAGTCGGCCCAGGCGGCGGGCGACGATCTCCCGGCCGGCGAGCCAAATGAACTCGCTGTTGGTGGTGAGGTAGCGCTTCCACAGCTTGCGGGGCTCCATCAGGAGCCGCCAGAACCACTCCAGCCCCAACGCCTGTACCCAGCGAGGGGCCCGCTTGATGAAGCCAGCCAGCACGTCGAAGCTGCCGCCCACGCCCATGATGACGGGCACCTCGAGGCGCCCGCGGTGGTGCTCGCACCAGGTCTCCTTGAAGGGGGAGGGCATGCCGACGAACAGCATGTGAGCCCCGCTGGCCCGGATCTCCTCGACGATGCCCAAGTGATCGTCCGGGCCGAAGTAGCCGTCGCGGAAGCCAGCGATTTCAAGGCCTGGGTACTGGGCCCGGCTCCGCTCCACCAGCGCCGTGACCACCTCGTGCCTGGCGCCGAGGAAGTAGACGCGCAGCCGGTGCTCGCCGGCTGCCGCCAGGAGGCGCGCCATCAGGTCCACGCCGGCCACCCGCTCCGGTGCCGGCTGACCCGAGGCCCGCAGGGCCCAGACCACCGACATGCCGTCGGCCACCGTGAGGTGAGCCGCGTGGCAGGCCAGCGCCAGCTCCGGGTCACGGCGCATCATGCACAACTGGAAAGCGTTGGCTGTGATAACCGTGTGCGAGGTGCGCGGGCCGCGGCACAGCTCGAGGCATCGGGCCACCGCGGTCTCCATGGTCACGGTGTCGAAGGAGAGCCCCAGCAGTTCGGCCCTTTCCGTCCCCTTCATCGACGCCTCGTCAGGACCCGGGAGCCGCGTGGGCCTGGCTCCAGGAAAATCGTCCCGCTTTGATCTCCTCGAAGGCCCGCCGCTTGAACAGACGATTCATTACGAAGTACCTCTTTCCTTCGCGACCCGCGAGTGCCGTCTTTCATACTTGGCCGGATCGCGAAAGAACTCGGTGTAGAGCTGAACGGCGACCGTTTGGCGCTCCTCGCGAAGCGAGGCGATCCCATGGGTGTTGCCGAACACGACTAGCATCCTGTGCTGACCGTAGAGCGCTCGGATTAGATCCGGCTTCAAGGCGGTATTGTCAACCAGCGGATAATTGAAGAGGAAAGCGATCCGTCGAGCCATTCAGCGCTCCTTGCTTCGCGAGCAATGCGTCGATGAAGAACTTCGTCGCCCAGTTTGGATATTGCAGCGGGGCATAGCGGCCGTAGATGGGAAGTGAGCCTTTGATGCCGCCGTAGTAAGGTCTTTCCAGCGACGTCACGTCCTGAGTCGCGGCGACGTCATCGAGCAAATTCAGCCCTGCGTTGAGATACCGCTTATTGCCTTCGAGGCCATAAAGTCTGAAGAACACCATCGCTAGCTGCGCGTACCCCGTCAAGCACAGGTGGCTGGAAAGAAACTCCCAGTTTTCGCCGATCTCCGACACCAGCTGGCGCTTCGTGCCGTAGACCGAGACGATCCGCTCGGCGGTGCGACGAACTGCTGCGAGGTATGTTTCGCGTCCCGAGATGCAGTGGATCTCGAGCAGCCCTTGCAGCACGTAGGCGATGCCATGTGTGTTGGCATTCCAGCCTGGCTGAAAAATGTTCTTGAGGAAGAAGCCATTGGCGGTCTGCTGCGCAACCGCCCAGTCGGCATTGGCGAGCGCAACGTTCTCATACGCCGTCTCGCCTAGGAGCCGGCCCAAGGTCAGGAGCGCCCAGGCGCTTCGGACGTTGTATGCGTGTGCCATGTCGTAGTGCTCGTTACGAACGAACGATCCGGTTTCGTCGGCCGATGAGACGAGGAAGTCACCCGCTCGCCGCGCGGGGGGGACGAGATCCTGCCGTCCCCGTCGCAAGATCAGTGCGTTGAACCCGTGCAGGATTTGGCCCGTGTTGAAGACGATTGGTTTGGTGTCTTGACGAAGATCGTACTCGATAAAGCCGCCGGTAGGTTCCTGCACCTCCGAGAGCCATTCGCCCATGCGTTCCGCGGTCAAGGCCAGGTCGGGGCGCTTGAGGTACTCGGCGACATCGAGGAGCGTCGGGATAATGTACCCGGTTGTCTCTCGATAAGGGGGCAGCCACCCCTTGCCAACCTTATACGCCTTCGACGACGAGCGCCCATTGCCCTGCTCTATCGAACGCAAGATGAATGTGACCGCCGCCTCGAGGTGAACCCGATCGTCCCTCAGCCGGTCTGACGTCTTTTGGTCGGCGAACGTAACGCGGAAGAAGTCGCGAACGCTCTCACGCGCAAAATGAGCCAGAATCAACATCAGTTGTCTCCACGAGGGCGCGTATCACGCGAAACCCGATGCCGTCCCACATGACCTAGCGCACGAAGCCGCCGATTTCCCTGAAGCAGGCCAATCACTACGACCTTCGCCAAGCGGCCCATACGCACCATGACCAACATTCCGTAACAGTCGCCGCAAGTCCGATGGATTTTCTTGAGGTGAGTTACCCTTCACGCGTGTCCTTCGGGGGCATAGATAGTAATGCCCTGTTCGCACAGACGATGCAGAGCTTCATGCAATCCATTGGCATCCAGGACGATGGCGTCGCCTTTTCCTACCGGCCCCTTAGCCATTACCCCCGCCGCCACGAGATGGGGCTCCATCTTAATGCACTGCCGCAACCGAGCGGTCTCCGCGCTATGCACGCGCGCGTACAATGTGAGCTCCTCCCCCTCGGGACTAAGGACGCGAAAGCGTTTCCGCCCGAGTTCGTAGATCTGGTAGGGAAAGCGCGCTATCTCGTCCTCGATGGTATGAAAGCTGGTGAGGTATTCCAAGGAGACCCCAAGGAGCAGGATCTTGCCCTTCATAGCTGCCATTTTCCGGTAGGGCGAGTGAGGGCCCACCGGGGTCTCATCCCAGTGGTGTCCGGCGGTGAGATCTCGGGCGAAGGGCCCCACGAAGGTGGCACTGTGGGTGGGGTGGAGGCTGCGCACCGCCCCGGGCAATTGGCGGATGCAATCGGAGATGATTCCCATTTGGGACTTGCCGCGGACTGCATCGAAAAGAGTACCTTCTTCCACCGCGTTGGGATCGACGGCCCAGAAGGTGGGGGCTCCCAAAGTGCCATTGACACCTACCGCTTCTTGCAAGGCCATCACCACCGCGTCGACGCCCCCTGCCACGAATCCTAGCCGGGAGAGGGAAGAGTGGATGATCAGAATGTCCCCTGGCTTTATCCCGAGTCGGCGCAGTGCGGCGACGATACCCGCCTGATCCAGTGCACGGCCTTGAAGGCGCTGCATACGGTTGCGTATCTCCCGGGTTCCCTTGAGCAACATCCGGGCCATCCGGCGCAGCGATCGGGGCGCCGCGTTCTTTAAGGTTTCTTGCAGAATATCAAAGTTCACGCACAGTCACCGGGGCTGATGCCAAAACGGTGCCAGCATGCGCTCCGTCGGCTGGACAATCAACGAGCGGAGTGATCCGTGACCATTCCCATGGATTTCGTAATCGAATGTGAACAAGACGTGGACCTTCACGTGTTTACAGCAGCTCGGCCCTGTAGGTGCTCTTCATCGGCGCCTTGTCAGGACCCGGGAGCCGCGTGGCTGTCATGCCAGAGGCGGGCCCGCTCGGCGTCGACGCAGGCCGTGGCAGCCCGCTTGCCCATGCGGAGGCAGGCGTGCTGATAGGAGCGGAGGAAGCGCCTGAACTTAAGGTCGTCGTAGCGCGGCAGGCCCTTGAGCCAGCTCCGGAGGTAGCCCCATAGCTCGGCCACGCTGCCGATCAGCACTGGGTGAGCCGGCAAGCGGTAGATGGCCACCGCCAGATAGTAGAGGGGCGAGGTGCCCATGAAGTACTGCCCGAACCCGGCCCGAAGCCGCCCGGTCCAGATGCCCTTCTGGCTGGCGCCTTGCGGGCGCAGGTGGGCGAAGCGAATGGGCTCGAGATCGACGCTCTCGGCAATCCAGCCTAGCATGCGGGCCCGGTGGCAGTCGATGCCATCCCACATAACCTGTCGCACGAAGCCTCCGACCTCCTTGAAGCAGGCGACCCGGTAGAACTTGGTCATGCCCGCTGACATCTCGTCCCCGCAGACCTCCGGCACCAGCGCGCCGCGCTGCGGGTGGACGAACCACGGCTTGCCAGAGGTGGTTCCGACGCGCGGATCGCTCTCCATCCGCTGCATCAGCAGCTCGAAGTAGCGGACCGGCAGGTCCAGGTCCATGTCCAGCTTGCATAGGTAATCGAAATCCTCCAGGCGCACCGTCTCCAGGCCGGCGTAGAAGGCCTCGATGACGCCCGGCCCCACCTGCCGGCGGCCGCGATCGGTGCGCCGCACCGCGCGCAGGTAGGGCAGTCCGCGGGCGTACTCCTCTAGGATGGCCGGGGTCCCGTCGGTCGATCCGTCGTCCACGACCACCCAGAGCGCTGGCGGCACCGACTGCACTGCCACACTGTCGAGCGTGCGGCGGAGGTACTGGGCCTCGTCTCGGCAGGGCGAGAT
>DATMQU010000468.1:0-17177 GCA_035566715.1 Vicinamibacteria bacterium | reverse complement strand
AGGCCGACGGTCTCCCGATGCGCCGCGCCAACCCGCCATAAGAGAGGGTCTCCCCGTAAGGAATGGTCTGTAGCGCGCGCCAGACCGTTTGTTGGAACGCGGTTCCCTCTGGGGCCAGAGGCAGATCGAAGCGGCGCAGCTCACCCGCGAAGTAGCCTTCTAATTGACGGAGGGCGTCACGGAAAGGCGCCTCGCTCCGTTCCCAGCCGGCCTCCGGCTTCTGGGGATGGGGGCCTTTTGGGAAGGCGACGAGACGCAAGGACGTCCCATCGCCGGCGAGCAGCAGCGCACCAACCGGGGTCGAGACGTGGCAGTAAAACATCATGCCTCCAAGAACCGCGGCTTGGCTCTCCGGGAGACCCCCTGCGAAGCCGGGAAAGGCGCGTCCGTTCTTCTCGTCGTCCGCGTGGCCCCCCGGGTCGACCGCTCAGCCGCCCCGCGCCAGAGGTACATGGCCGCGTACGCCCGCCAAGGCCGCCAAGTGTCGGCGCGGTCCCGCAATCGGGCCCGCCCGAGGGGGACCCCGTTCCCCGCCATCTGGCGCAGGACGAGATCATCGGCGGGAAAGGCATCCGGCTCCCCGAACGCCCGCATGGCGACGTATTGGGCGGTCCACTCTCCGATGCCCTTCACGCGCAGGAGGGCTTCCGTAATGTGATCGGTCAGAACCGGGGACGCGAGGTCGACCTCGCCCCTCAGTACGGCCCGGGAGAGCGCCCGGATGGCGTCGGCCCGCGCGGCCGGCAGACCGGCGATGTCCGCCTCCGCCAAATCGTCGGCAGCCGGAAAGACGTGGCTGAGGCCTCCGCGGTCGCTCAAGGTGAGGGGCTCGCCATACCGTCGCGCCAAGCGTCCCGCTAACGTCGAGGCTCCGCTGACCGTGACCTGTTGCCCGAGGATCGCGCGCACGGCCAGCTCAAAGCCGTCCCAGGCGCCCGCTACCCGCAGCCCCGGATATTTCCTCACCAACGGCGCCAGCAGCGGGTCCCCACGGAAGTGCCGGGCCACGGTCGCGGGATCGGCTCCCAGATCGAACATGGCGCGCACTCGGGTCACGATCCGGAGCAAGAGGGACGGCTCCGAAAATGAAATACGGGCCTCCACGGCGTGGGACCGTGGCCGGGGCCGCACCTCCAGCGTGCCCTGCAACCCCTGGAGGGCAAACGTTCGCCGATACGTTCCCGCGCGCACCTCCTCCACGCCGAGAATCGCCCGCGCGGCCAAGAACGCGAGGTGCGAGTCCCAGTCAAAAGGGGGCCGATACCCGAGCCGGAACACATACTGCCCCTCCGCCGCCCGCGGCCACGATGTTCGCGTCCGGCGCAGCTTCGATGGCGCGCGCCGGTACTGCCTACGGAACGTGTCGTTGAAGCGGCGGATGCTCTGGAAGCCGGACGCGCGCGCCACCTGGTTCATGGGCAGGTCGGTGTCGCTGACGAGTTGCTTTGCGAACTCCAGCCGCCGCGTCTGGGCCACGGCGACGGCCGGCGCACCGAGGTGGCTGAGGAACAGCCGGTGGAGATGGCGGGCGCTCACGCCCAGCCGCTCCGCCAGGTCCTCCACGCTCCCGTCATCGAGCGCCCCCTGGCCGATGAGCCGTAAGGCCCGGCCGACCGTGGCCGCGGTGCCATTCCAGGCCGGGGTTCCGGGAGCGATCTCGGGACGGCAGCGCAGGCAGGGCCGAAAGCCGGCCTGGGCCGCCCCCGCGGCGGATGGAAAGTACCGCACGTTGCTGCGCTTGGCCGTCGGCGCCGGGCAGATGGGCCGACAATAAATACCTGTGGACAAGACGCCGATGAAGAACCGACCGTCATAGCGAGGGTCTCTCGCGAGCCGGGCGCGTTCGCAGATGAGCTCGTCCAGGACCGCGGCACGACCCTCGAGATCCGGCATGACGATGTCCATCCTACCCCAGCTCCCCTCGACCGACTGGCCGTTTTCGGACATCATTGCTGATCCCCCTACCCTCCGCCCGGCGCGCGAAGCCCGAAGCGGGGGAAAAGCCGGCGGAGAGACCGGCGCCGCTGCGCATGCCGGTCCTGCCCGCACACCGCCTGAAGATTAACGCGGCAGGCTGAAGAATCCCGCGATCCGCTCCGCATCCTCGACCGAGAGCCCAACCTTGAGCGCCGCTACTGCGGTGTCCAGATGCGCCGGGCGTCGCGGTCCGATGATGGCCGCGGTCACGACGGGATTTTGGAGCATCCAGGCCAGGGCCAGGGTGGAGATGTCCACGCTTCGCGACCGGGCTTCCTCCGCCAGCGCGGACAGGCCCCGGAACACGGCGTCGCCCTCCAAATGCCGGTAGGGCTCGGGCCGGAGCGTCATTCGCGATCCGGGCGGATAGGAGCCCTTGACCTGGTACTTCCCCGTGAGCCAGCCCCCCGCCAGCGGGCTGAAGGCCGTGAACCCCAGCCCCTGGTCCGCGCAGAGCGGGAAGACCTCGCGCTCGGGCGACCGGTCGAGGAGGCTGTACGAGTTCTGCACCCACTCGAACCGGTTCAGGCTCTCCCGGTCGCTGATCCATAAGGCCCGAGCCAGGCGCCAGGCTTCAATGTTGCTGGCGCCGATGTAGAGGACCTTGCCCGAGCGGATCAGATCGTCGAGGGCGCGGCAGGTTTCATCGAGCCGGGTCTCGGGGTCGGGCTCGTGGATCAGGTACAAATCCAGCCGATCGGTCCGCAGCCGGGACAGGCTTGCGTCGATCTGCCGCGCGATGTGGCGGCGGGAGAGGCCGCGATCGTTGGGGCCCGGGCCCACGGGGTTGAACACCTTTGAGCTCAGGAGAAGCTGATCCCGCACGTGGGATCCCTTTCCATCCAGCCAGCGCCCGATGAAGGTCTCGCTGCGGCCGCCCCCGTAGGCGTCCGCGGTGTCTAAGAAGTTGATGCCCGCCTCGAAGGCCCGATCCATCAGCGCGAACGCTTCCGCCTCGCTCTCGCCCATCCCGTAGAACTCGGGCGCCGACCCCACGCCCCCGAAGTTGCCGCACCCGAGCCCGAGTCGTGAGACCTTCAGCCCCGTCGTTCCCAGTCGCCGGTATTCCATGTCGTTCCCTCAGGCACACCGCCCTGGTCTCTCCGGGACGGGTGAAATCGCTTTTCTGAGAGCGTACCCGAAAGTCGGACGGCCCCGCCAGCGGGCGAGAGCTTCGACTCCTGCCCGGCCGCCGCCGGTATAATGTGGCGCCGCTAGGGGTGCCCCGTCCGCCAGGAGAACCTTATGCTCTCGCGGAGCCTGATCCGCTCCTCCCTGCTGGGAGCCGCCTGTCTGCTCGCTTCGGGAGGCCTGCCCCGGCCCTCGAGCGCTCGTGAGACCGATGCGGGCGCGTCGACGGCCCCGGCTGTCGTCTTCGAGAACGAAAGGGTCAGGGTCCTCAAGGCCAGCACGGGGCTCGGCCTTTCCTCCCACCCGGCGGCGGTCGTGGTGTTCCTGGACAACGGCGAGGCCCACTGGTCGCAAGACTTACCCCAGGGCGTCGCTGAAAAGCGTCCGCTCATCATCGTGGAACCCAAGGGTCCTGCCGGCTCGCGGACCGCTCCGCCCGGGCCGGGCGCCCCGGGCCCTTCGGGCGTACCGCCCCCCGGGTTCAGCTTCCAGCCGCTGTTCGAGAACGATCGCGTGAGCGTCATCCGTGGCCGCATGGAGGCCAACGCACACGAAGGCAACCACACCCACTCCTCCGACATCGTCTTGGTTCACCTGTCCGGTGGCACCATCGAGGACACCGCGGAGGGCAAGACCAAGATCAACCGCTGGAAGCCGGGAGACGTGGAATTCGAGGCCCGGGGGTCGAGCCACTCCGCCCGCAACCTAGGGCCCGCTGTCCAGGCCGTGCTCGTCACCCTCAAGCCCTGAGAGATGACGGGGCCCCTCCCCCAAGACGTCCGCGCGCGTGCCGCCACCTCGGGCGGCTTAATGCGCGTGCTCGGGATCGGGTTTGGCCTGGCCGTGATCATCGGCAGCACCCTCGGCATCGGGATCCTCCGCACGCCCGGTCTCGTTGCCCGTCAACTCGGGTCGCCGGGAAGCATCCTCCTCGTCTGGCTCGTGGGGGGCGTCTACACCCTGCTCTGCTCCGTGTGTCTGACCGAACTCGGCACCGCGCTCCCGCAGGCCGGCGGCTACTACGTCTACGCGCGCCGGACTTTCGGCGATACCGTCGGCTTCGCGGTTGGCTGGACGGATTGGCTGAGCTATTGCGCGGTCCTCGGTTACATATCCATCGGGATCGGCGAGTTCTCGGCCGCACTTCTGCACCTGCCCGATCCGGCCGCGAAGGGCATCGCCATCACTGCCCTCCTCTCCGTGGCCGCACTGCAGTGGGCGGGCGTGCGGGTCGGGAGCCAGTTCCAGCAGGTGGCCACCGCGCTCAAGTCCCTGGCGTTTCTCGCGCTCGTGGCCGCCTGCTTCATCCACGCCGCGCTGTCGCCGGCCCTCGCGATGGGAGCCGACCAGCCCTCGCAGAATAAGCCCGCCCTCCTCGGCGTGGTGGTGGCCCTCCAGTCGGTGGTCATCACCTATGCCGGGTGGCAGAGCGCCCTGTATTTTGCCGAGGAAGACCGTGATCCGCGGCGTACTCTACCGAGGTCGATGATCGGCGGAGTCGTCTCGGTGATCGTGATCTATCTGCTCGTCAACCTCGCCCTCCTCGCCGTGCTCCCACTGCCGGCCCTTTCCGAATCAACGCTGCCCGCAGCCACCGCCGCCCAAGTCGTCTTCGGCGGACGCGGGAACCAAATCATCACCTTGCTGTCCCTCGTTTCCTTGCTGCCCCTCATCAACGCCATCATGATGATTGGCACCCGGATTCTCTTTGCCATTGGTCGGGACGGCTTGTTGTGGCGGAGCGCCGCGGTGGTCAGTGACCGTGGCACGCCGACGCGGGCAGCGCTGGTGACGACGGGGGTGGCGGCGGCCCTGATCGGGAGCGGGACCTTCCAGACGCTGGTCGCGGTGGCATCGTTCTTCCTCGCCGCCAACTACTGCGTGTGCTGCCTGGCCCTGATCGTCCTGCGGCGACGGGAGCCGCTGCTGGCCCGGCCGTTCCGAGCATGGGGGTATCCGTGGTCAGCGGGAACCGTCCTCGCCGGTGCCACCCTCTTCCTCGCGGGTGTGCTCGTGGGTGACACCCAGACGGCACTCGTCGCGGTCGGCCTGCTGGCGGTGGGCCTGCTCACGAGACTCTGGGTTTCCAGGCGGACCCGGCCCGCCTCGGGGTTGGGCGCCTAGCTTATGGGCGCGGGGAGGCCCCCCGCGCGCGATCAGGATGCGGTGGCCGCCCGCGGCGGAGAGGTGTCGGGGACCGAGAGGCCGGCCGTGATGGCCTTGCCGGCCAACCATTGGAAGCGTTCGCGGGACTCGGAGGGCAACGCTCGCATTCCCCGCGCCACCAGCCGGAGCGCTTCACGGTCCTCGAACGGCAGCGTGACACGGTGGCGCCGCACGAGATCGTATTCGTAGAGACGGTCCCTCTCCTCGGGGTTGAGCGGGGCGAGCATCCCGACGCGCAGGGCCTTCAGTTCCTGGGCTTCCTCCGCCGTCAGTGCCTTCCTCCCACGGTCCAGCGCATCGTGGGCGCGCGCGAACACCTCGGGAGGGTCAAGCAGGCCGGCTAGGCTCTTGGACATCACGAGCTCTATGGTCTCGGGGGCGAGGTGGGGCAGCTGCTCGTTGGCGGCTTGGAGCGCCGCGCGGATCACTTGCGACGGCTCCTCCGCCTGGCTCGGGGCGGGCGGGCGGACGCGCGCGTCGATTTCGAGGAACATCATTCGGGAGAGCTGGGCTGCCCTGGGCAGCCAGATCTCCCAGGTGTTGGCGGCGACGACCCCCGCGGCCACCAAGCCGGCGAGGAGCGTGACGCGCTTCGTCCAAAGCCAGGCGACGTCGAAGAAGCCGGGCCCCTCGTAGAGGTCGTCGTAAACGGGCTCTATTTCCTCCTCCTCGATCTTGGCCAAGCGGAGCGCGGGGAGCTCGTTGAGGGTGGGCGGCGGCTTCAAGGTCGTGCGCAGAGCCCCGAACGGGTCGGACATCGCACCCTCGTCGGCGGACGGACGTGGGGAGGGGGGTTTTGGACGGTTGAGATGCGGAACCCACCGGCGGAGGCGATCCTTCAAACCTGGAGCTTCGCGCCGAAGACTGTCGAGGACGCCCCTCACCGTCGAGACCGCTTTGCCGATCGCGTCGGCGAGGCCATATCGGCGTCGTGCCGCAGCAGGCACAGGCGCCTGGCCTTCGTCCTCGAGCAGCCTGAGGGGGATGATCGGGAGTTCTGTGTCCGGGTCCGTTCTCACATTGACGGAGCGCGTCTCTGCCGGCAGCCGGGCGACGCCCGGCCCGCTCGCCAACAGCCTAGCCCAGCGATACGAGCGCTTATGTCGAGCCGTGAAGCCATCGAGCCATCGACCAACGTGATCGAGCAGTCGGCTGAAGCCCTCGAGCCATCGATTGACGCGAGGGCCCCAGGGTGGCGCCAAGCCCAAAAAGCCGGTCTCCAACCGCGTCCTTACGTGAGCGCTTTCGTCTTCATCATCCGTATCCGTCACGAGGGGCGCGGCGGCGTGGGACGGCTCGTTGCTGCTGAGCCTCTTCAGCGCGATGATTCGTGCGTCCACTCCGGATGACGACCCCGAAGGCGTTGCTCCGCGGGGGGGCGCCACCGTGTCCTCCGCCAGCACCTGTAACCGCGGCGCCGGGGAGGAAGGGACCTCCCGAGGCTCACTCCGCCTCCGGAGAGCCGTGCGCCGGGGCGCCCCCTCCTCTCCAAGCGGCTTCAGCCCGATGATGGGGGCGTTGTCCTGACGCCACGCGGGGCGCCCCATGAATCCCTCGGACGGTGCCGCTGCCTCCTCCGCCACCGCGTGCAGGTTCAGGACCTCGGTCGGCGCGGGTTCCGGAGACTCGCTGACCACCTCCGGGGCCGCGCTGAACTCAGGGGTCCCCGCAGCTTCCAGAGGTTCGGACAGTATGATCGGGCTCTCCTCTGCGGGCACCGCGGGTGGGGAAAACGACTCGGCCGCCGCTGGTTCCGCGGAGAGCCAGATGCTCGGCGGCTCGCTAATGGACGGCAGGGGCTCCACTTGGGCGCTCGCGAGCGAGACCTCGACTTCGTTGGACGTTTCGGGTTCGATCGGGAGCGGCACCGCGGGGGCGGGGGTTTCGGTGTCGAGCGTCGAGGAGCTGGAAGTGGACTCGGGGGCGGGCACGACGATCTCCTCGGTGGGGACGCGCCGGCTCGGCGGGGGGATGAGGGGGAGCTCGCGGGCCGGACGAACCGGCGGGAGAGCCCCGTCGTCGCTTAGCAGGCTTCGGTGGACACCAGGAATCTCGCTGCCGGAGGGTCTCGAGCTCCACCAGGGCGAGCCGGTCCTCCGCTCTTCCAAAAGGAACTTCTTCAGCGACAACCAGCGGTCCGAGCCGACGGGCTGTACCATGGCCTTGCCGTCGACCACCCAGCTACTCAGGGCGTCATGGTCTACCACCAGGAGGGTGCCGTCGCTGAGGCGAAGCTTGTACCGCTGAAGCATGTCTAGACCGCCAGGGCCGGACCATCCTGGTGCCGGCACACCCTTCCTTCAGTGAGCACCGTCACACCGGCGCTCGTCTAAGGTCTTTACCCAAGGCAGAGGAGCCGGCCGGTCAGGGGACGGTGAGGGAGACGGGACCCAAGACTGTCCGATTTGGAGCCGGACGGCCCCCCCGGCTCCGGGCTCCGCTAGCTAAGGGGCAGGGGGCTTGGCGCAGGCACCGAGGGCACCGGCAGGATCGAGCGCGTCCTTTCCCTCAAAGACGGCCCGCACCTTCCCGTCGCGGTCGATCACGAACGTGACACGGCTGGCGTACCCCGCTTCGTTCCAGACGCCGTAGGCCTTCGAAACGGCGCCGTCCGCGTCCGCCAGGAGGGGAAATGGCGCCTTCAGGGACTCCGCAAACTTCGCTTGGGTTTCCACACTGTCCATCGAGACGCCCAGAACCTGGGCGTTGCCGGCGAACTCGGAATAGCGGTCCCGATACGCCGACATCTCCTTCGTTCAGCCGGCGGTGAAAGCCTTGGGGAAGAAGGCGAGCACCACCATCGTCTTGCCCTTGAAGGCAGCCAGAGACACCGCCTGCCCGCCGGGGCCGGGCAACTTGAAGTCGGGGGCTGTGTCGCCGACTTGGGGCCTCTCGCCGGCGGTAGCAAGCGCGACCAGCAGGAGTAGGATTCTCATGAGCTGAAACCTATCATGGTCCGGCTCGGCCGGGAAGAGCGAGAGGCTCTTCCCCGTCCAACGAGGAGGCTTCATGAGACATTCGTGCCTCGCCCTCACCCTCGCGCTTCTTGGCGCAGCGCCGTGGCTGGGTGCCGCGGACGATGCCGCCGCGGATCTTAGGTCCGCGCGCAGCCTGTTCGAGAAGAACATCGACGCCATTCGCCGGCGAGACCGCGAGGCCTACCTGGCCTGCTACCGCCGGAGCGACCACCTCGCTCGGGGTGGGCCCACGGGATTTGTCACCGGCTTCGAAGAGTTCGTTAAGGCGGCCGGGGAGCGTTGGCCGGATGTGATCGACGCCAGCGACCTGCACCTCGTGCCGGTTCAGGCGGGTGTCGTCTACGGCACGTACCGTTACCGTGTCCGCTACGGCAAAGAGGAGCACACCGGGATCTCGGAGCGCCTGTTCACGAAGACGCCGGAGGGCTGGAAGGTTGCGGTCACGGGCGCGATCGATGCCCCGCCCGGCACCCCCCCACCACCGCGGGCGCTGGTGGGCGCGACCCTCATCGACGGGCGGGGGGGCCCGCCCGTCCCCTCCGCGACGGTGGTGCTGCGCGGCGGCAAGATCGATTGTGCGGGCACCGCGGCCCAATGCCCCCTCCCCGAGAGCATCGGCGTCACCGACCTCAAAGGGCTTTGGCTCACGCCGGGCCTGATCGACGCCCACGTCCACTTTTCACAGACCGGATGGGCGGACGGGCGCCCTGATTCCCTCGATCTACGCGCCGCTCATCCTTATGAGATGGTCGAAGCGGACCTCCGGAAGCACCCCGATCGCTTCGGTCGCTCTTATCTCTGCTCTGGCGTCACCGCGGTGTTCGATGTCGGGGGCTACCCCTGGACGTTGCAGCTCCCTGACGGATACTCGCAGGACACGCTGATGCCCCACGTGGTCGCGGCCGGTCCCCTCCTCTCCACGCTCGACCATTGGCTCACCCTACCCGGAGAGCGCCAGTTCCTGCCCCTAACCACCGAATTGGCCGCCCGCGAGGGCGTGCGCTACCTAAAGGCGCAGGGTGCGCACGCGGTGAAGGTCTGGTACATCGTCCGGCCGCCCACCCTGACCGTGGAGGCATCGGAGAAGGCGGTGATGGCCGCGGGTGACGAGGCGCGCCACCTCGGCCTTCCGCTGATCGTCCACGCTACGGGCCTCGCGGAAGCTAAGGTGGCACTGCGGGCGGGGGCAAAGCTCCTGGTCCACAGCGTTTGGGACGTTCCCGTCGATCAGGAGTTTCTGGATCTAGCGCGTCAAAACGGTACGATCCTGAACCCCACCCTGACCGTCGGTCGCGGATACGTTCGGATGTTCCGAGCCCTGATCGATCGGAAGGCACCCACCGTAGATGACCCGAACCATTGCGTGGACGAGGCGACCCTGGCTAAGGTGGCTTCAACCGCGGTGCTCGAGGCCGCCCTCGCTAACGCGGCAACGGCGGAGGCTCGCGAGCAGCGCGTGGCCCAGAATGAGACGGTGGCGGCCTCCAACCTGGCCAAACTTGTAGCCGCCGGAATCCCTATCGCCACCGGCACCGACGCAGGCAATCCGCTCACTCTCCACGGCCCCGCCATCTACGCGGAGATGGAGGCGATGCAATCCGCGGGGATGACGCCCATGCAGGTGATCGCGGCATCCACGGCCGTAGCCAGCCGCGCCATGGGTCTCGAAGCGGAGATCGGCACGATCGAGAAGGGGAAGGCTGCGGACCTGATCGCGGTGGGCGGGGACCCCTCGCAGGATGTCCGTAACTTCCGGAAGCTGCGTTACGTGGTTCGCGGCGGCGAGCTGCGTACGCCCGAGGACCTGAGGCCCTGATGCGCGGTCGCGAGCTCCATCGGCTCGCTCCATTTCCAATGCCTCCATAGGTTTGGCGTTTCCAAGGATGGTAGGCACGACCCCGCAGCCGACTCATCCCCGCCTTCGGAGAACTTCCACTGCATCGGAGAGCTTCCACTGCAAAGGATCTCCTTGACTTAGCGAGCGGGGCATCTTCTCTTGACACATGTAGCCTCATGTGGCTACATTGATGTCATGAAGGTTGTTGGAGTTCGTGAACTGAAGAACCGTCTCAGCCAATATCTCCGCATGGTACGGAACGGGGAGGAGATCCTCGTAACCGACCGCGGCGAAATGGTCGCTGAGTTGCGCCGGCCGAGTCCGCGCGTAACCCTGCCCTACCCCGCGCTGCTCGAGGTCGTCCGGCAGGGGCGGGCTCGGGTCGGACTGCCCAACCGTCCCGATCTCTATCCAGCCCTTGGTCGGGTGATGCCGCCCGGCTCCGCAGCAAGGCTCCTCGATGAGGAACGAGGCGAGCGCTGAATCTGTACGCGGAGTCGAGCGCAATACTGTGCTGGCTCCTGGACGAGGCACGGGCCCCCGAGGTCCGAGCGCCCCTCGGAGCCGCGGAGTTGGTGTTGGCCTCCAGCATCACGCTGATCGAGTGCGAGCGTGTCCTGATTCGTGCCGTGGCGACAAACATCATTCCGGAAATGGTGGCGGCCGAACGGCGAGCGGTCCTGGCGCGCACCGCCGACCATTGGGTCGTCCTCGACCTCGACGCCGAGGCCGCGGAGCGGGCTCGCCGACCGTTCCCCGCCGAACCGATCCGCACCCTGGACGCCATCCATTTGGCCACGGCGGTGCTAGCACGATCCCTGGTGGACGAGTTGGCCGTCCTCTCGCTCGATGAACGCATCCGCCATTCGGCCGAGCAGATGGGTTTTCAAGTGCTTCCTAAGGATGGGGCCTGAGAGGCAGGCCACGTTCGGCGAATGCCAGACGGTAGCTCGATGAGACTCTTGCAACGACGTTTCACAGCCAGAGCAACAGCCGAAGAGGCATGGGCACACTTGGCTCGAGTTTCAGACTGGCCTAGCTGGGCCAGGCACATTCGCCGAATTGACGTCACGCCTCTTGGTGCTCTCACGCCGCAGTCGGAAGGAGTCATCCGACTAACCAACGGAGTTCGTTCCACTTTTCGCATGGAGGAGCTGAACCCGGGAGTCAACTGGAAATGGGTCGGCCCGTTCCTTTGGTTGACTGTGCATTACGATCATCGTTTCCAGAGGTTAGGCCCTGAACAGGCAGCACTGGAGTTTGTGGTCGACGGCGAAGGGTTTGGCGTGAGTGTCTTTGGCCGACTGTTCGCTGCCATCTATGCGCTGAATCTGGACCGGGCCATCCCGCTGCTCGTGGCCGAGCTGGAGAAGCCCTGAGTCCAAGGCGCAAACAGGCGTCTGAGAGAGTGTCCCAGACGAAAGCAGTCACTCCGTGCCTCTGGTTTAACGGGCAAGCCGAACAGGCGGCAGCTTACTATGCGGCTCTGCTGGCCGGTTCACGGATCGATCGAGTGGTCCGCTCACCGGCCGACACCCCCAGTGGCCCAGCCGGGATGGTCCTCACCGTCGAGTTCAGCCTTGCCGGCAACAAGTTCAGTGGCCTGAACGGCGGCCCGCAGTTCCCTTTCACTGAGGCGGTCTCCTTCCAGCTCGCCTGCGAGAATCAGGCGGAAGTGGACCGCCTCTGGACGGCGTTGTCGGAGGGCGGCTCCCCAGGACAGTGCGGCTGGCTCAAGGATCGGTGGGGCTTGTCCTGGCAGATCGTGCCGACACGGCTGCTTCAGCTACTCGCGGACCCCGACCCGGACCGGTCCCGGCGTGCGATGCAGGCGATGCTGAAGATGACCAAGCTCAACATCGCTGAGCTGGAGCGTGCCGCCGATGGTGCCTAGGGATCAACTCACCAGTCGGCTCGCCCGGGCCCACTCGTGAGACCCAGTCCGGTCCGGTCTTATTGGTGCGGGCGCGTTGCCGCTGGGCATGAAGGCGGCACCCCACTCTGAGCCGGAAGACTACCGACCCGCGAGATTTCCTGCGCTGGAGGTCGCCCGACCCGACTCCGCCCCCTTCACCACGACGCCACCCCTCATGACGAACGAGACCTGTTCCAGGGTACGGATGTCCCGCAGGGGGTCTCCCTTCACCGCCACCACATCGGCGTACCGCCCGGGAGCGATGGATCCGACGTCTTTCTCCCATCCGAGGAGCTCTGCCGCGGTCTTCGTGCCCGCGACAATCGCCTGCATGGGCGTGAGGCCAGCGCCAACCAAGAGGGTGAACTCGCGGGCGTCCATCGTATGGGGATCGAAGATGTTGTCGGTGCCGAGGACGATTTTGACCCCCGCGGCCGCGGCGCGCGCGATCGCCTTGGGCATATTCGGCCCGATGGCCATGGCCTTTGTCGCGTACGCCCCCGTCAGGCGGCGGTCGGCCACCATGCGGACGATCGCATCCCCGGCCATCAACGTCGATACCAGAAACGTCCCCTTTTCGGCCATGAGGCGCGCCCCCTCCCCATCGAGTAGGGATCCGTGCTCGATGGAGTCGACACCGGCCCGGACCGCGGCCTTGATGCCCTCAGTTCCATGGGCGTGGGCAGCGACCTTGCGTTCGAGCATGTGGGCGGTTGCCACCGCCGTCCTCAGCTCCTCGGCGTCATATTGCTGGGCGCCAGCGGTGTCTCCGACGGAGATGACGCCACCCGTAGCGCAGATCTTGATAAGGTCGGCTCCGTACTTGACCTGGTAGCGGACCGCACTGCGGATCTGGTCGGGACCGTTGGCGATCCCCTCCGCAATGCCGGGCTCGTGGCCGAAGAGGTTAGGGACCCAGCCACTCTCGTCACAATGTCCTCCGGTGATCCCGATGGCGTGGGCGGCCACCTGCATCCGGGGGCCAACGATCCAGCCGCGACGGATCGCGTTGCGCAGGGACACGTCCGTGAAGTCGCGGGCGCCAACCTCGCGGATGGTCGTATAGCCGGCCTCCAGCACCTGCCGGGCGTGGAAGACGCCGCGAAGGACGGCATCCGCGGCCGTCTCGTGGGCCAAGGCTTCCTCCCACCCGGCGGTCCCCACCAAGGGTGCGCTGATGTGAGTGTGGGCGTCGATGAACCCGGGCAGCACGGTGCTGTCCGAGAGGTCGAGCACGCGGGCACCCGCCGGCACCTCGAGACCCGCACCAACAGCGGAGACCCGTTCGCCCTCGATCAATAACACGGCATTGCGCAGAGGCGTCCCTCCCATGCCGTCGATCAGGAGGCCCGCCTTGACGACCGTAACCGGAGCACCGGCGGCGGGGATCGCCATCGACAAGGCGAGAAGCACCAACAGGCAAGGGCCGATCGAGGGCATTGGGAACCTCCCTTGGACGGATCGCACATTGTATCGCTCAAGGACCGCCGCATAGGGCGGTGACGCGCCTCCGCTCGCGGGTATTCCATCCGAGATGCGCCGCGGCCGCCAGCCGGCGCTGCTCCTCGGCTCGCAGCGCACCCTCGGCCGCAAGTTCATCGAGGGTCCACAGCTACCCACCGCCATAGCTTTCAGGCGGCGGCGCCTACTCAAGGGTACTCACGAGTGTCGGTCGACGAGCCGCTCATTCCGCTGGGCGCTCGCCTCCGCCCCGGGTGGTCCCGAGCCGGGCAGGACGACAAGCGCGGCCGGAGAGGCTTCACAGCCCGTCAGCTTTGCCCGCGCGGCGGGGGTCGCTGCTGCTGCACAGGAGGCCCGTCTTCTCGTCCCGCCAGCACATCTGGAACGAGCCCATGTGATAGTCGTAACTGGGCAGCGGCTTCACCGCGATGCCCATTCTCGCCAGCCCCGCCACGACGTTGGGCGGGATCCGGCTCTCGATCTCGAGCACGTAGTCGTCCCGAAGGGCGAGCATCCTCGGCACCACCGAGGCGTCATAGGGATCCATGCCGTAGTCGAGGATATTCGAGAGAACCTGGGGGATGGTCACATGGACGTTGCCGGGCGTGCCGAGAGAGAGCCAGGGCTTGCCATCCTTGAGCACAATCGTGTTGCCGATCACGCAGCGGATCCGCCCACCCCCCGCGAACCAGCCCGCGATAGCGGACCTGAGGTCGGTCTGGGCGTGGCTGCCCACCATGGGCACGCCGTCCACGACGGCCCCCGGGATGCCGCCGGACTGGAGGGTGTTCATCATCTGTACCCAGTTGCCGTCCGCGTCGACGATCGATAGCTCGCAGCTTCCCTGGGGAATCGGGGGCTTGTTCGCACCCGCCGTGGGCAGGCCGGCGGCGGCCATGGCCGGCTTGCCCGAGGTCACGGTCACGTGCTCCATCAAGTCTACTTTCGGCCGGCTGCGCCGGAGGATCTCGGCCACGTGGCTTTGGTGGTCCTTCGAGAGCCAGACGTCGGTGGGAACGTCGAACGTCTTCGGGTCTTGCAAGTAGCCCAGCTCGAGCTCGGCCCAGCGCAAGACGTGGGCGAAGTAGTAGAGGCTCTCTGCCGACTCCGCGTAGTGCCCGAGCGACTTCAGGTTGAGGAGCTCGAGGACGCCGAGGACGAAGGCGGTGAAGACGCCCTGCCGCTCGGGGGGGCTGAGCTGCAGGATCTCGTGTCCCTTATAGGCGTGCCTGAGAGGCGCGCCCCAGCGAGGCGGGACGGCGGTCATATGCTCCATCTTCACCGGCCAGCCTAAGCGGTTGCCTTCGTCCACGAACCGCTTTGCCCACTCACCCGTGATGAAATGGTCCGGGCCTTCCTTGGCGAGACGCTTCAACGTCGCCGCAAGCCTCGGGTTCTTGAAGGCGTCGCCGACTTGGGGGGTGAACCCCTCCGGTGTGAAGAGTTCGCGACCAGCGGGGAAGTAGGTATTGCCGGGTAGCTCTTCCTGGAGCACGCCGAACTCGAAGGACGAGACGGGGTGGCCTTCCTCGGCCCAACGTATCGCGGGCTCGCACAGTTCCGCCCAGGGGCGCGTTGCGAAGCGCTCGTGGATGGCCTTGAGGCCGGGCATGAATCCGGGGATGCAGGCGCAAGGGGGTTGGCTCGGGATCAGTACTCCGAGGTTCGCGGGGAGCGGGCGAAAAGGCGCAAGTCCAGGCACAAGCGTACCCGTGCTGTTCAGCTCGTGGGCCTTGCCCGTCTTTGCTTCCCAGTAGATGAAGTCGACGGAGCCTGTGTGGTTCGTCATCTCCATCTGAACCGTGGCTTGAACCAGGCAGCCGGCCACGGCCGCGTCCACCGCCTTGCCGCCTTTGCGCATCACGTCGAGCATGGTTTCGGTAACGATGGGGTGGGCGCTCGAGGCGACGGCACGCTTTCCGCGGGCGATGGGCTTCGGACCCTGGCGGGGCAGCCCTTCCCGGGCGTCAGGCGGAGCCGCCCCTGCCTGTTGCGGCCCGAGAGCGATGGCACCAGCACCCGCCGCGCTCCGAACGAAATCTCTTCGCTTCATCTCGGGCTCCTTCCCGCCTCGCCCGGGTCCGTCCCCGGTGTTTAGCCCGAGCGGGCTGCGCGAGGGCGGCTAATCTCGGAAGTTGTTCAAAAATTGGAGCAGGCACTCGGGATTGAACCAAGGACCTGCTGATTGCGAATCCGCGTTTGCGTGATTCGTCCTGACACATCCTGAACCGTTCTGAAACCATAACCCTCAGAAACTTCTTGCTCTTGGCGGGCGGAACGTGGTTCCATCGGGTTCATGCCGTTCCATGAAGTTTCGGTCTCGTTGTTACCCCAGTGTTACCCCGCGGGACTCACTGATCTTTTTTCAGCACGTCAATCGAAGAGTCGTGAATGCCGACCGTCAAACTGACCGCTCGCACTGTCGAGGTGGCGCGTCCGCCCGCATCTGGCCGGCTCGAGTTGTTCGACGAGGACCTTCCAGGCTTCTGCATTCGCGTCACGTCCAACGCCCGGCGCACGGCTTGCGTATTCTATCGTTTTGGCTCGCGGCTGCGGCGTGCGACTCTCGGCACGCTCCCGCCTCTGACGCTGGCGGACGCGCGTCAGCTTGCTCGGGAGGCGCTACGTGAGGCCGCCCTTGGGCAAGATCCGGCATCAGCCAAGCGAGAAGCCCGCGAAGCGCACACGGTCGCGTCGCTGGTCAAGGACTACATCGAAGCGGGCCAGGGTCGCCGCAGTGCCGCGACCAACGGCGACTACCGGCGGACGCTTAAGGCCGTCGTTCTGGAGTCGCCACTGGGTCAGCAAGCTGCGGCGCAGGTGCCCCGTGGGGAGCTGCGCTCCTTCCTCGAAGGCATCGCTTGCAAGACCCCGATCCGGGCCAACCGCGTCCTAGCCCTCGTCCGCGCTGCGTTCCGCTGGGGCCTGCGTGAGGAGTTGATCGAGCGGGATCCGACCGCCGGCCTCCAAAGGCTCCGCCCTGAGCGCCCGCGAGAGCGTGTGCTTGCCGACGACGAATTGAAGAAGCTCTGGGAGACCCTCGACGCAGTGGCCGCCGGCACTAGCGACCTGGTCCTCGCGAATGGCAAGCTGGCGCCAGGACTCGTCATCGCAGGCGCGGTCAAGCTCTTGCTCCTGCTTGGTACGCGCCGTGGCGAGACCCTAAACATGCGCTGGGCGGACCTCGATATGCACGCGCAAACATGGACCGTGCCGGGCATGTTCCGAAAAGGGGGCCGGACGCACGTCGTTCCCCTGCCGCCCCAGGCCCTGCGGATTCTGGCCGATCTCCGCCCGGTCACCGGGGAGACGCCCTGGGTGTTCGTCGGAAAACGCGGCGCCTCCCTAGCGAGTAACCCCGCTCGGTGGACCGAGGTCGTGCGCACGGCCTCGGGCCTTGCCTTCACGCTCCACGACCTCCGCCGAACCTGCGCGACCGGTTGTGCCCGCCTCGGTGCTTCGGAGAGCACGGTAAGCCGGATTCTTGGGCACAAGGCGATCGCCGGGACGGTAGCCGTCAGCGGCATCTACGACCGCTTCGACCGATTGCCCGAGATCCGCTCCGCCCTGGTCGCGTGGGCGACCTACGTGGAGATCCTGGTCGCCGGTGAAGAGAGACGCGGCGAGCTCGTCGCGTTCGGCCGCAACTCCACCCAGCCTCGGCGAGCGAGTGCCAAGCGAAGACCCGTGACTGGGCCGGTAGCGTAGGAAA
>DATMQU010000467.1:0-6057 GCA_035566715.1 Vicinamibacteria bacterium | reverse complement strand
CGCACTCTACCGCTGAGTTATTCCCGCTCTAGCACCTTCTCTCATCGTATCCAGGGGGCGGTGTCCCGTCAACCCCGGTTCTTGATCGCGGTCCGGGAGTCTCATATAGTGATTCCACATCGCGGCGGCGTAGCCAAGTGGTTAAGGCGGAGGTCTGCAAAACCTCTATTCTCCGGTTCAAATCCGGACGCCGCCTCCAACGCATTTATTTCATACACAGCGACTTGCGCCGGCGCCTCCGAGGCACCACCCGCTCCTGACTTTGACGCGACTTTGACGGATTCCGCTCGGTGATACGCGGCGAGCTTATCCGCGGCCTCACTTAGCATCGCCTCGTCGCGTCCCCCTGCTGCTCTGCATTAGGTGACGTTTCTTGCGTTCTATTCCCACCGCTTCCGCCACTCTCATCAGAACTTGCAGAGTGACTGCGACGTCCGAACATTAGCGCGCGAGTCGCGGGCGGCGCCCATAGCGCCCAATGTCGTCATGCCTCACGACGTCCATGAAGTAGATCGTGCTCCCTTCCACGCGAAACACTATCCGATCACCGCTGCTGATCCGACCCTCAAGGTAGTGCTTGTCGGGAAGGATCGGCTTCACATTGAGGCCGGGCGTGTCGCCTCCTTTGATCAGCGCCATGGCAACGCGATCACAAGAAGCCTGACGGTCGGCAGCTAGCCGCCCGTAGCTGTCCCACCACTGTTCTGTCCAAATGGCGGAACGGACCGCGGGCCTGGGCGCCAAGCCGTTGTTTAGCGGCGCGGCCCGCGGCGTCTGCGCTTGAGGCCGTCGAGAAGCGTCTGGGCCTCCCCGATGGTCCGCGTCACCTTGGTTCGGCCTTCGGTCAGATCAGCCTCCGCCTTGCGAATGCGGCCCTGCATCTCGGGATGGTGAAACCAGAGCTGGTCCCGCGGCACGAGGGCTGCCGGGACGAGCTCGTAGGTTCCCCGCTCGGTCTTTTCGAGGAGCACGAAGTCGCCTGGTCGAAGACCAAGCGATACGCGCACCTCCTCGGGCAGAGTCGCCCGCCCCTTCTGGTCGACGCTGAGATAGGAAATCGCGCTCGCCATAACCCCTTCTCCCACAGTGGGAAAGTACCACGAAGGTCATCCCATGGCAATCATGACCCCTACCCCGACCCTTTCGGGCCGGACGTAGGAAGGAAAGGGTCGTCAAGCCGCGGCGTCTGAGTTTGACGCGACTTTGACCGAACGAAC
Organism: Vicinamibacteria bacterium; assembly: GCA_035566715.1. Classification (GTDB taxonomy): domain Bacteria; phylum Acidobacteriota; class Vicinamibacteria; order Fen-336; family Fen-336; genus DATMML01. The sequence goes on along the minus strand of DATMQU010000467.1, from coordinate 4,840 downwards.
CAGGATCAACGCGAAACAGGGGTGAGATCAGCTGGCCGCTAGTGGTGCCTAATCCTTTGCGTCGTCTGGCGTAGTGCCTGCTTGTGCGTCTTGGTCTGGTCGCTCATCCTGACCTGCAAAACCTCTATTCTCCGGTTCAAATCCGGACGCCGCCTCCAACGCAGTCACTTCATACACAGCGACTTCCGCCGGCGCCTCAGAAGGCGCCGCCCGCTCCCGACTCTGACGCGACTTTGACTCAGACCCGAGTTGCAACGGCCCGGACCTGCCAAGCCTCTCTCCTCCGGTTCAAGTCCGGACGCCGCCTCCAGCCACACTCGCCCCTCCAACCCTTGAGAAGCCGTCGGCGGAGCCCCCTTGCCCCGGACTGGGCGGGCACCGACGGTTTTGCTCCCCCCTTGGCCCAGTACCAAGCACATGGGGAAAGGGCAAGAAAAGGAATCTCGCTACCTAGACCCGAAGGGGCTCCAATTCGCTTGGTCACGGGTGGAGCGCACTTTAGTCTCCTCGTGCGGGATGGCACGCTTCGTGCTTTTGAGGGCGTGTTGGAGACAGGCCGCGTCCACGACGCGGGCAGGAGAGCCTCGGAGGGAGGATCACTCTGGACGCAAGCTGGGAGGGGAGACCGACGGTGCAGTATGCGCACTAGGTGGCGGGGCGGGCGCCGGCGTTTGCGGAGCTGGCGAATGCGCCAGCATCGGCGACGGTCGGCCTGTCGGCCGTGGGCGGCTGCGACCGACCCTCAGATCGAGAACGTGGTTACGACGGCTCCCCGCGGGTCTACCGCAGAGCTCCTAGGGCGGCTACGGTTGCTGAGGGAGGGCGCCGAGCTTCTTCTGGACCGATGCGATCAGTGGCTCCGAGCGTTGCCCCGGAGGCAAAGCCCGCGCCGCGCTTAGCGCTTCCGCGAGTGTCGCCCGCGCTCCTGCGCGGTCACCCCGCCCAAGCAGGATGTCGGACCGCGTGAGAAGGATCCGGATCCGGCGCGGGCCGTAGGCCTTGGCCAGGGCGCGGTCCGTGGCCGCGAGGGCCTCATCCCACCGCTTTAGCTCCCGGAAGGCCAGACCTAGCCGCGCGGGCGGGTTGTAGTCCCGGGGAAAGTCCCGCTCCGACGCCTCAAGCATGGGAATCGCGCGCTGCGGCTCGCCGAGCTCTAGATAAGCGGACAGCCGGTGCGCGTCGAAGACGCTGCGCGCCTCGGGTGTCTTCGCTTTCGCCGCTTCCCCCTCCAGGAAAGCCGCCCATTCGGCCGCGGTGGCCTTGGCACCCGCCCCGTCCTGCGCATCTTTCCGTGCTCGGACGAGGTCGCCGTAGAGGCTCGAGCGGTCGTCGGCCGCGGCCAGGAGCTTCGCATCCGCGATCGCCTCCCGGGAGGCCTTTTCGAAGAAGCCCACGCTGTCCGGACGGCCGGCGTCTGCCTTCGGCAGATCCAGTGCGCACTCCAAGCCGGTCCCCGCCACGCTGAGGCCGGAGGGTGTCCCGCGCAGCCTGGGCAGCGCTTCGCGCGCGATCCGAAGCGAGGTCGTGCAATCGTGGCTGGTCGCCAACGCGAAGAGCAGGGATTCGACCGCCCGCGGGTAGCGCGGCCAGTCCGGGGGCGCTGCCTTTAGGGCGTCTTGGTAGGCCTTGGCGGCCTCCCCGAAGCTGCGCTCGCCGTAGAGACGCTCGGCGCGGGCGAACGCCGGTTCCGGCCCTTCCCCGGGTGCGCCGCCGAGGACAGCCAGACGTCCGTCCTCGAGAATTCTCTGGAGCTGGGTGACCGTGGCGCCACCCACCCAACGCAGGGCGACCCGTTCGTCCTTGGGGTCGAGGACCAGGAGCGTGGGCCAGGCGTCGATTGGAAATCGCTCCTGGACCTTCGCGTTGGTCTCCTTCTCGGTGTCGATTGAGAGCCAGACGAACCGTCCGGCCTGCTCTTTAAGGGATTCGTCGCCGAAGACGAATGCCCTCATCGAGCGGCAGGTGTGTCACCAAGGTGCCCAGACCTCGATGAACAGGGGAAGGTTCCGGGCCCTGGCCTCGGCCAGCCCTCTGCTGTAGTCATCCTCGATGAAGGGAAGGGTACTCTTGGGCGCGGGGGCGAGGGCAAGGATCAGCACGGCCATCGCGGTGAGGTCCATCGCTGAACTATACCATCCGCCCTGCGAGTCGCGCGCTCGGCGGGGGGGTCTGAGTCCGGCCGGCCCGGAGCCCGGAGGGGCCACGGAGCCCTCGAAGGGGCGCTACTATGGAGGAAGGCCACACGAAGGCCAACGTCCGAGGAGGCTCGCTTGCGGGAGCGGAGGAGGGTCCGTCATGGTTGCCACCATCGATCGTGAAGAGCTCAAGGGGAAGATCGAGCACCGCGACAAATTCGTCTTGGCCGAGATCCTGCCGCCCTTCCAGTACGAGGCGGCCCACCTACCGGGAGCGGTGAACGTTCCGCCCGGCCAGCTGCGGGAGCTCGCACCCAAGCTCCTCCCCGACAAGAACGCGGAGATTGTGGTTTATTGCGGCAGCTTCACTTGACACGCGGCCGAGAACGCCGCCCGTGAATTGGCGGCGCTGGGCTACACCAAAGTCCGTGACTACGCCGGGGGGAAACAAGACTGGACGGAGGCGGGCCTCCCGATGCAAGGGCAGAAGTAGGAAGCCCACGCCTCCTCCCGCCGCCGCCGGCGCTTTGCCGAGAGGGGGCCGGATCGAGCTAGCGGGGCACGAGCGAGGAACGCAGGGCCAAGGGCGTGCTCACGCAGGCTAGCCCGAGGAACATGCCGATGATGCCCGCCGCGCCCGCGAACGCACAGCCGGGCGCACCGACCAGGACCGCTATTACTCCCGCGGAGACCAGGAAGGAGCGCCGATCCGAGCCCTGTTGGGCGGCCCGGTGCCCCACGAGCAGGCCGGCCAGGCCTCCCGCGGTGACGCAGACGGTCAGACAGCCCTGCCAGCAGGTCAGGGCCGGACCCAGGTGGCCCAGGACCGCGGCGGAGAGCGTGGCCCCCAGGGGGACCAGCCCCGCGCCAACACCGGGGGCGACGGCGCGCCCGTAGGCCTCTCCTCGCCACCAGAGGCCGACCGCGGCCAGCACCAGCAGCGAACCGGAGACCCCGGACAGCGCGAGCACCTGACAGCTGCCGACCATCGCGGCCAGCACCGGGAGCAGCCAGGCCGCAAGCCGGAAGGCACGCCGGAGCCGGCCCCGCTCGTACGCCCGCCGGGCCCGCTGTTCGAGGGCGAGGCTCTCAACAGATTCCATGCTTAGCTCCCCAGGCTGAGCGCAGCCGTCGGCGCGCTCGCTCGAGCCGTTTACGAAAGGCCGCGGCGGTGATGACGTGCGGGCGACCCGGCGGGTCGTCGGCTAAGGCGGCCACGATGGTTTCGATGTCGCTCGGGGCGAGGGAGGCGAGCACTTCCCGGGCCGCTCTTTGGAGATCCTCCTTCACGAGCAGGGCTTCGGGCGAGGGGGCTCCGGCCTCGCGATCAAAGATGGCGCTCAGGGGTTCCTCGCGTTGCCGCCCCCGGCGTCGACGGAGGGTCCGGCACTCATAGGCCGTGATCCCCAGTAGCCAGGCGAGAGCGTCCCGGGTCTGGTCGAAGCGGCTGGCCCGTTCGAAGGAGCGGAGCAGGGCCTGCTGGGCCGCGTCCTCGGCATCGCCGCCCTCCCGGAGGAGGGAATAGGCGAAGGCCCTCACCACCGGCCAGGCCAGAATGAAGACCGGATGGAACGCCGACCGATCGCCGTCCGCCAACCGGGTCATCGCCCGCTGGAGCTCGCGGCGCTGGGCGGCGTCCATCCGGGGCTCGGGTCAGCTCTTTTGGCCGGCGGGTGTCACCGGCCGTGGCATGGACACGCGGGGATTGGGCAGGAGAGGCAACAGGAAACGGCGGCCGTGCCGGCCCACACGGCCACGGGAGCGGCGAGCGTCAAAACCAGCATCACGAGCGTACTCCATCGGGACATGGAATGGTCCTCCTGGGGCGCCGGTAGGGCGCCCTCTGGAGGGTATAAGGCCTCCCAGACTCGAGTGTGACATGGGAACGGGCTTTGTCACCGCGGCCAGCCCACCTTCGGCCGCACGCACCCTGGGGCCCGGGAACGGCCAGAGTCCAGGCCTGTGGTAGCCTAATCTGGACATGGCCGACGAAAGGGTGTCTCTCCTCCGTCACACCGTGGCGACCCTGGCTTATCGAGGGGGCAAAGCCGTTCGGGGCGCCCCCCCGGCCTTTGCCGCCTTCCGGGCGTCCTCCGGTTCTCGCACCGCGGGACAGATCCTGGCCCATGTGGGCGATCTCCTGGACTGGGCGCTCCACCTCTCTAGGGGCGAGCGGGTCTGGAAGGACTCGGAACCGCTCCCCTGGGACGAGGAGGTCGGCCGCTTCTTCGCCGCCCTCCGGGCTTTCGACGAGCGCCTGGGCTCGGCGGAACCTCTCCTCGCGCCGCCGGAGAAGCTCTTCCAGGGGCCGATCGCCGACGCCCTCAGCCACGTCGGGCAGATCGCACTGCTCCGCCGCATAGCGGGAGCGCCCATCCGCGGCGAGAACTACTTCGCGGCTGAGATCGCTCCGGGGCGGGTGGGCGCGGACCAGGCCACCCCTCGGCGTGAGTTCGATTGAGGTCGGAAGGACCCGGGGGAACGCGGCCTCGGCCCCAGGAAGCAGACGGATCCACCGGGCTTGGGGCCCGGAGGCGTCGCGGTTCTCAGTCCGTGGCGGAGTAGGAGCGAGCCGGAACCGCCAAGGCTTCGTGGGCGGCCAATGAGGCCAGGAGGGCGCGGAAGCTTTGGGCGTGGTCTAGATCCAGGCGCTTGAAGTCTGACTTGGCGGATGCAAAGTCCGCCCAAGAGGGAGCGGTCTCGGG
>DATMQU010000466.1:0-3913 GCA_035566715.1 Vicinamibacteria bacterium | reverse complement strand
AGGGGCTGAGGCGTCGATAGACACGCACTCCCTCCTCGTTCAACCGGTTGACGAGCGCGACGAGGTCGGAGGGAGAGCGGATGACGGCTGGCTCGGGCGCGCAGCCGTCGCGGACGAGCGCGAGCTTGCGCAGCTGGGTGTCGAGGAGATGGGCGGTGACATCCTTGACCTTCCACTTCGGGGATACCGTTTGCCTCTCCCAGTCCTCCGGGGAGAGCCCGCGGAGGAGTTCGAGCAGCCGGGCTTCGATCTTGGGAAAAAGATGCGCGGTCAGGATGGGGCGGGGGGGATTCGCGTCTTGGGTCGTCGCGGTCATGAGCTGCCTGTTTCCTAGAATTCCAGCCGCAGGCCGAGGCGGAACGCGCGCGGGGGCTCGATGGCCGTGGGCCGTCGGAACGAGGGTCCGCTGGCCACATCCTCCTCCACCTCGTTCGCGGTGTCGAGGAGGTTGAAGGCCTCCAGCACCGCGGCCGGGCGAAAGCGGCCGATGGCGAAGCCCTTCTCCACCCGCGCGTCGAGGGTGAGGGTATATGTGAAGCGGGAGCGGCCGTTGGGGATGGCCTGCACCGCCTCCGGCCCCTGGTTGAGGGCGGGGGCGACGACCACGCGGGCGAAGGGCTGCCCGTCCTGGTAGCGGGCCACGAGGCCCAGGCGCACGTCGCCGGGGGCGTGATACGCCCCCGCGATCTTGAGGGTGTAGGCGCGGTCGAAGAAGAGCCGGCCCCGCGAGTAGGTCAGGGCGTTGGGGGTCTCGCCGAGCTCTCCGACCAGACCGGGGTCATTTTCGGAGGCGCGGAAGCCGCGGTTGTCGCCGGGACCCACCGATCGGGAGGCCGTGGCCCCGAGGCGAAGGTACAGCCTTTTCCCCGCCCGGCCCTCGAGCGAGATCTCCACCCCCTCATGGAGCGCGTTCTCGCCGGGGAGGTTGGTGAGCAGGTAGCGGTCCTGGCCGAAGCTCTCCGGTCGACGGTCGTAGATCGGGAGAAGCTGGCTCGGGGGACCCAGGACGTCACCGCCGGGATCGGGCACAAAGAAGACCTCGTAGGCGGCGGCGGGCGCCCCCACGTTCACGGAGGCCAGGAGGTCGTGATCACGGCGATGAATGCCGAGGACCCGCGTCGTCCAGGACGTGCCCAGGCGGGCCTCGAGGCCGACGACCCACTCGTCGGTGTGGGGCACCTTCAGGCCGGGGTCGATGGAGCTCGAGGCGCCCCCCGGCCCCACGCGGGCGATCAAGGGACCGACCTCGCCGGCGTCGAAGGCGTGGTTGCCGCTCGTGTCCTGCCAGCGGTAGACGAGCCCCTGGGGGGCGGCGGGGTCCCCGTAGGCGAGGAGGTCGAGGGACAGCCGATGGCGGTAGCGGCCGTAGCCGGTGAAGACCGACAAACCGCCGTCCTCAAGGACGCGCCAACGGGCGGAGACCCGGGGCGCGAGCCCCTGCCCGTCGATGCGGCCGGAGCTTCCCTCCGCCGCTCCCCGGGTGGATTCGAAGCGGAGGCCGGCTTCCAGCCCCAGCCGGCCAAAGCTCATGCTGTCCGCCACGTAGGCGGCAAGGTCCGTGGCCCGCCAGCGCGCCTCGGGCCCCGCCCAGCCGTAGTCCCAGACGCGGGCGGGAAGGCCGTCCACCGTCTCCGCGACGAGACCCCGCGGGCTCCCCGGTCGGGTCGACTCTGTCGAGCGGGTGGCCTGAAGGCCGAAGCGCAGGGCATGCTCTCCGCCCGCGAAGCGGCGCGGCGGGGGCTCGAGGCGAGCCGCGAGTTCCGCGCGGTCCCGCGTGCTGTTTCCGTCGAAGAGCTGCTCCACCGGCCCCACCTGCAGGCGCTCCACGACCGCCGTCGGCGGGGGCCCCGGCGTCTGGGGCTCGAAGCTGCCCCGCACGTAGCCGCCGGTCAGCGACCAGCGCGTGCCCGTCGTCCGCTCCCACGTCGATTGCAGCATCAGGAACCGGTCGTTCTGCGTGGCATCGCCCCCGAACCGCACCCGCCCCGCGTACGGGTGCTCGACCCCCTGCCCGGCCCCCAGAAAGCGCACCTCGTCGCGCGGGCTGGGCGTCCAGACCGCATGCGCCAGCAGCGAGCTCAACCGGCCCCCGAGGGGCGTGGGGTCCGACCCCTCGAGGCGTTGCGCGCGCACGAGCGTTCCCGAGAGGAGCAGGCCGAGCCGGTCTTTGACGAGGGGTCCCTCCAGGAGGAGCTGGGCCCGCCGAAAGGAATCGTAGCGGGCGACCGGGGGCGGTGTGTTTGCGGGGGAGGCTTGCCAGGCAACGGGCACGGCGTCGGCGGCGAGCGTTCCGTGCCAGGAGGTCCCCGGCTTCCGGGGCAGAAGGCTCAGGGTCGCGCCCGGCCCCGCCTCCTCCACCGGCATCAGGAAAGAGTCGAGCGTGACTTTCTGGAGGGTAAAAAGGTCGGGCTGGAAGAGGGGCGTGCCCGTCCGGCCGGGGTCGGTGATGTCCAGGTCCCCCAGGCGGAAGGTGACCTGCGTCCAGGAGCTGCCGTGAACGCCCAGAAGGCCCGCCTCGCCCACGTAAAGGCCCCCGTTCTCGATGCGGTTCAGGATGGCGGTGGCCTCCACGGTCTCGAGGAGGGACCAGGGGCTGCCGCTCGAGGGGATGTCGCGCAGCAGCTCCGGATCGAAGGTTCCGCCTCCCCCCGCCGCTTCCGCCGCCGCCAAGAGACCAGGGGCCAGGAGCACGGCCAATCGTGGGCGGAGCACGGAGAGACCGGGCGCTAGTGGGTGATCTTGCTGCGCGGGGGAGGGGGGGGCGGCGAGGAGGGCACGGCCGGACGTGGCGCCCGGACCGGAGGCGGCGCGTCCCGCACCGCCTCGCGCGCCCCCGCCAGCGAGCCGAGCTCCGCCTCCACGTCCTCCCCCAGGTTCCCCGGCACCAGGAGGTCTTGCTCCGCGGACAGGATGTCTTCCATGTCGCGGACACCGCGCTCCGTCTCCTCCGCGGAAGAAACGAGCCCGTCCAGCTGCTCGGTTATGGTGCGGGGGTCGCGCATGGAGAAGCTCTGGTCGCGCAGGAGCTGGAGCACCTCGAGCACGGTCTCCGTCTGAGCATCGATGAGCTGGCGGTTCTCCAGCGCCTTCTGGTAGCGCTCCAGGCGCTTCCCTAGCACGGCCCGGGTCTTGGCCTTGATCTGTTGGATGCGCTCCGGCCCCTGCGTGACCTCGCGGTCGAGCATGGCGATCCGCTCCTGGATCCGCTCCGGGTCGGTGGTGGAGAAGTAGGTCTCGTAGCGCGCGACCGAGTAGCGCATGCGCAGGTAGAAGGACAGGAGGAACTCCAGCTTCTGGACCAGCTCCTCCAGGAGCATGCGCGAGGAGGCGTCCAGGCCCTTGTAGTTCTCCCGGATTTCCCCGGCCAGGGTCTCGAGACCGCGGTAGCGCTGGCGCTCCTGATCTGACAGGGCCCGAAGCATTTCCGAGGCCTCCACCTGCTTCTTGACCTGCTTCTCCTCCCGGTCCTCCTCCAGCTGGCGGGCCTTGACCAAGCGCTGGAACCGGGGGCTCCAGGCCACGAGGGGGAGGACCGTGAGCTGCACGCCCGCGACCAGGATCAGGGGAAGCGCGCTGCCGGAGAGGAGGGCGAAGCCAAGCGCGGTGCCCAACGCGATGAGGTTGTACTGGCTCTTGAAGGCATGGGCGAGGTAGTTGGGTTCCTCGATCACGATTGGGCTCTCCGGACGCCCATAACCTACCACCGTTTCGGCGGCCCCCGCACCCCGGCCTTGACCACGGGGGCGGCCCGGGCGTAGCTTGTGACACGTGCGCCCGGTTTACAGCCGGCGGCTCATCATCGGATCCGCACTCTGCGCGACCCTAGGGGGGCTCGTCCTCAGCCTCGCGGGAGGGGTCGTGCCTTCCTCGATGGTGGCGGCCTTCTTCACGTTGACGGTGGCGGGGCTTTTCG
>DATMQU010000465.1:0-3804 GCA_035566715.1 Vicinamibacteria bacterium | reverse complement strand
AACGCCCCGGGGTCCGTGTGCGGGATCCCCGGCGGGAAGTGCGGCTGGGCCAGGAACCCCACCGCGCGGGAGGTGAAGGCCACGCTGCCGTCGAGGGGAACCCCGTCGCGCAGGTAAACCGCGAGGCCGGCGCGCCCGAGGTCGTCGCCGGCGGTCGCGCTGCTGAAGAAGTTCGCGGTGCGGGCCTTCTGCACCGCGACGTCTATGCCGAAGTTCGGCGCGTCCTCGCTTTGGAAGAAGCCGAGGACCCTCCCATCCAGGTCCACAACGGCGATCGAGACGCGGGCATTGGAGCCGAGGGGCTGACGGATCGCGGCGCGCGTCACGGCGGTCTGCCGCGCCGCCTGGTCGATGATCGTGGACACCTCGGCCCCGGTGAGGACGGCGCCGGCGCGGATGGGGAAACGCGGATCCGTCCGCCCGCTCACCCCGCCCGCACTCGCGGCGACGTAGGCCGAGGGCTGCCCGTCGCGGGGCGGCACGAGGTAGGAGCCGGGGGCGGCACTGCTCCCGGAGAGGATGGCCGGGTTCGCGAAGGGGAGCCGGATCCCGTCGGCAAGGATCTGCTCGGCCCGAATCAGGTCCGGAGCGTCGAAGCCGCGGGCGCCGGCGAGGGCTGCGCGCTCCTCCGCCGGAGAGTCGAGACTCGTTGGATCGGCGACGACGCCATAGACGCCGTCGCCTTCCACCCCCACGCCCCCCACCACGAGCCCTTCCTTGTAGAGGGGCAGGCCGCCGGGATCGCCGGAGAGTCCGAGCGGAGCGGCGGGCCTCTTAAAGTCGCCGCAGGGCAGGCTGGAGAATTGGACGCCGAAGAGCGGTCCGGCGGGCGTGAAGTCAACCCCGGGAGGGAAGTGGTCCTGCACGATGAAGCTCGCGGTCCGGGTCGAAAAGGCGTTGCCCCCGCTGGAGAGCAGGGTGCCCGTGGCGGCCTTGGCGAGGGCCGCCATATCGGAGGGGAGAACCGCGCCCTCCAGGCCGTTCCCGGAGGGACCGGGCACGCGGGTCGTGGCGGGCGCCCCGTCCATGCGGAAGACGGCCAGCACGTTGACCTCGGAGTCGGTGACCGCGATGGTGGCGCGCAGTCCGGCCGCGCTGGCTTCGCTGGCCGCCTGGGCGACGACTCGCCGCACCTCGTCGGAGGTGAGGGCGGGCGGGGCTCTTCCGGCGAGGCTGGTGCCGACGGCCGGACTTCCCGGGGAACCGCCACACGCGGAAAGCAATAGCGCGAGCACGCAGGGTGCGATCGGGCCCGGCCCGATCGGGTTGGCGTGGTGGCGGATGGCCATCCTCTTCAGCGCTTTCTGTCGAGGCGGGCACTGTAAACTCAGGGTGGCTCCGTGGTCAAGCGATTCATGTCGATGAAGCGATGGGCGAGAGATCATGCTTGACACACCCTCGCGGATTCGTTCGAATGGACGTTGGGATGCCTTCCCGAGAATCATGCCTGCTGGTGATTCGGATCGCTGTCGCCGCGCCCGCGCTTCTCACCGCTCCCGCAACTGCCCAGCAATACATGGGTCCCAGCAAGTGCCTGCAATGCCACGACCACGAGCGGCAGGCTCAGAAGTGGCAGAAGGAAGAGCCGACGGCCATGAAGGGCAAGGCGCACTTCAACACCCTAAAGCAGCTCGACGCCCCGAAGTCGGCGCAGTGGGCGAAGGCCATCGGCCAGGCCGACCCTTACGACGTCAAGGGCGCCTGCGTGAAGTGCCACGCCACGGTGTTCCGGGGGGACGCTAACGCGGGTGTCTCCTGCGAGAGCTGCCACGGCGCGAGCAGCAAGTACATCGACCTCCACCAGCAGAAGGGCAAGTACGCGGAAGCGTTGGCGGCCGGGCTTCGGGACCTCCGGAACAAACCGCCCATGATCGGAAGCACCTGCGTCGAGTGCCACGTCGTCCCCGACAAGCGTCTGGCCGCGGCGGGCCATCCGGCGGGCGAGGGTTTCGACGCGGGAGCGTCGATCCAGAAGATCATCCACTGGAATACGACCTACAACTATGCGCAGATCGGCGCGGCCGGGAAGTCCGCGGCGGCGGGCCGGCTGCCCACCGGAGCCGCCAAGCCCGCCCCGGCGGCCGGCGGGCCAGCAGCCACGGCCAGTGCCGCGCCGGCGGTGGCGGCGGCACCGACTAAGAGGGCGGCTCCCGCTGCTCCGGCGGCGCCGTGGGACTGGGACCAGCCCATCCGGGAGCTGCCCGCGGACTATGTGCCGGACCCGCTGCCCACCCAGGCGGCGGCCAACCAACCGGCGGCAAACGCGGCGGCGCCGGCGGCTGCCGCCCCGCCCCCCCGCCCCCGCGCCGAGCCCGCGGTCCCCCCCTCCCTCGCTGAAGACACGCCGTTGCCGCGCAACTTGACGCCCGCGGTGGTGCCGATGGCGGGCTCCCCGCCCTCACCCTTCACCCCATCGAGCAAGGCAGCGGCGATCGCCGCCGCTCGGGGCAAGGGAGCAATGCTCCTGGACAAGCTGCTCCGGGGGGGAGCCCGCGTCAAGGATGCCCCCCCGCCTTCCCGGCCGCTCGAATTCAAGGGGACGGACAGCGAGCTGCTGCGCCTGCAGGACGAGGCGCTCGCCCTCGCCCTCGAGGCCCTGAGGAGAGAATGAGCTTGGCCGTTGACAAGGCGGCGCTGCGGGAGCGCTACGAGCGTCGGCTCCAGCTGATGGTGCCGGCAGAAATGGAGCAGCTTCGCTCCCTGCCGCTATTCTCGGGCATCCCCGAGAAGGCCCGGGACAAGGTCATCGAGAAGGTTCGTAAGTACATTCATCTCTGCTCGTTCGCCCCCCAGGAAGAGGTTCTGCGCGAGGGCGACTACGGCGATTCGGCCTACTACATCGTGCAGGGTTCGGCGGAGGTGGTGCTCAAGAAGGCGATGGCGGATGTCGGGGCAGGTCCCCGGCCAGAGGTGCGCGGAGGCGCCCATGTGCCCCCCGCGCAGCGGCCGGGCGCCCGGCCGGGAGCGGAGACCATGGTCGGCCGCGGGGCAGGCACGTCGGCCACGGTCATCCTCTCCGCGTTCCCCGCGGAGATCGCTCCTGGCGGGCGCACCGTCCTCGGGCCGGGTGAGATCTTCGGGGAGATCAGCGCGCTGTCCCGATACCCGATCTCGGCCACGGTCCGCGCCGATACCAAGCTGACCCTGCTCCAGATGCGGCTCCCGGGGCTGCGGATGCTCTCGGCCGCCTCGAAGGAGTTCAAGAAGTTCCTCGACTCCCGCTACCGCGAGAGGACCCTCGCCCGCCACCTGCGCAGCGTCGGGCTCTTCGCCGAGGTCGATGAACGGGTGATCGAGACCATCAAGCAGAGAGCCGAGCTGGTCTCCTTCGAGCCCGGCCAGCGGATCGCCGAGGAGGGAACGCCGGCCGACGCCTTCTACCTGGTGCGTGGCGGCTACGTGAAGCTCAGCGTGACCGCGGGGACGGTGGACCTCGCGGTGACCTACCTGCGCACGGGCGACTTCGCTGGAGAAGCCGCTCTCGTCTTGGACGAGGTCTGGCCCTTCAGCCTGCAGGCCCTCGAGCACGTCGAGCTCGTCAAGCTCGCCAAGGACGATCTAAAGAAGATATTGGCCAGTTTCCCCGCGATCGAGGAGCAGCTGTGGTGGGAGATGGTGGCGCGGCTGAAGCTGCGTGGGATAGCCACCCGCAACCCGGCCACCTCCGAGTACCTCCAGATGGCCATGGATACCGGGCTCATCCACGGCGAGAGCGTCCTCCTGATCGACCTCTCGACCTGCACCCGCTGCGATGAATGCGTACGGGGCTGTGCGAACGCTCATGGAGGCCAGCCTCGTTTCATC
>DATMQU010000464.1:0-2242 GCA_035566715.1 Vicinamibacteria bacterium | reverse complement strand
GACTTTGGCGTGCGCTCCCCCACCGCCCTCGAAGGCGACCTGTACGATCCCAAGGGGCAGGGCGACTCTTATAGCCTACTACCCGCCAATTCCTATTGGTGGGACGGGGCGGTCGTCTTGTCCCGTTTCCACGGGCACGATGTGCAGTCAATCAGCGTCCATCCGGTGGAGCTCGGCAACACGGTGCCCTTCATCTCGGGTGATGGCCGCCCGCAGCGGGGCACGCCCAGGATCGCGGTTGGAGAGCGCGCGCGTTCCATCGTCGAGCAAGTGGCCAAGGGCTCACGGCGGTACGGGGTGGAGATCCGCTTCGAGGACGGGCTGGGGCAATGGCGTGCGGCCCCTTAGGACCCGCTCCGCAAGGGCCTGGCGGGAGGCGGTCCCGCACCACGGACGATGATTGCGGACCTGGCTCGGGCCCGCTCTGCCTCGAACGCCAATCAGCCCGAAAGCGGCACCGAGTCCACGGACCGCTTCGCCTGGCCTCGCCAGTAGCGGTATACGGGGACCCCGAGAGCGAGCAACCCCAGGCCCGCGAGCGACTCGACCGGTCGCTCGCTCAGCGTATTCCCGGCGAGGAGCAGGAGTGCGCCCAGATAGGCCAGGGGCATCCAGGGGTAGCCCCAGGTCCGGTAGGGGCGAGGAAGGTCGGGCCGCTTGCGGCGCAAGGTGAACACCGCCGCGGTGGCGGCCGCGTACATGAGGATGGCCGCGAACATCGCGAAGGTGAAGAGCTGATCAAAGGTCCCAGAGAGGACCAGGAGTGCCGACCAAGCGCCCTGCCACCAGAGGGAGAGGTGCGGCGTGCGGAAGCGGGGATGAACCGCGGCGGCCGAAGAGAAAAAGAGGCGGTCCTTGGCCATCGCATAGTTGACGCGGGCGCCGGTCAGGATCGTGCCATGCGTTGCGCCCAGCGTGGAGAGCGCCACGGCGACGGCGATCAGGCTGGCCCCCGTGGGCCCGAAAAGCGCGGTGGCCGCCTTCTCCGCGATGCGGGTGACGCCCTGCATCTCACTGATCGGCAGGGCACGGACGTAAGCGGCGTTCACCAGAAGATAGGCGACGGTGACGATGGCGGTGCTCAGGAAGAGCCCGCGGGGCAGGTTTCGTGCCGGGTCTCGGATCTCCCCCGCGGAAAACGTGAGGTTGATCCAGCCGTCGTACGCCCAGAGGACCGCTACCAAGGCGACGCCGAAGCCGGCGAGCGTGGGCGCGCTCGCAATCCCCCCCGGCGTCGGGCTCGACGACGCCTTGCCCGTCCCCACCGTGAATCCGAGCACCACGAAGCCACCCAGAGCCGCTAACTTGAGGAGGGTGAGGACGTTCTGGACCGTGCTCCCCACCCGCACGCCCCGAACGTTGAGCGCCGTCAGCCCCACGATCGTCGCGGCGGCCACGAGTTGACCCGCGCTGAGCGAGAGCGAGTGCCCATGAATGGACACGGCAGCGAGGATGTTGTCCGTGCCCAGGGCAGGCACAAAGTAGCCGAGGTAGGCACCGAAACCTGCGGCCACCGCCGAGATCGAGCCAGGCTGGTAGACGAGGAGGGTCAGCCACCCGAAAAGAAAGGCGGGGAGCGGGCCGTAGGCCTCCCGCAAGTAGACGTACTGTCCGCCCGCCTCGGGCATGGCCGCTCCCAGCTCGGACACGGTGAGGGCCCCCGCGAGGGTCAAGAGCCCTCCGACCGCCCAGGCCAGGAGCAGCAAGGGAGCCGAGGGGAGGCCACTGGCCATGATCCCCGTGGTCATGAAGATCCCGGAGCCTACGATGATCCCGGCGGCCAGGAACGTGGAATCCAGGAGGCCCAGTTCGCGTCGGAGGGGGGTCGCGGAGGGAGCCTCGCTCATCGTGGGGAGATAATGAACATGTGAGCAGTAGCACAATCGCAGGGTGCTGTCGAGTCAATTCCCGGGGATCCCCCGGCCGCAACTCCCCAGGGGCCGCCCCGGCGCGGCAGATGGCTTGCCCGGCGCCCTGGTCGCCGCCCGAGGTTGGCTTGCAAGAACGACCGGATGTGTCGACACATGAGCGCGGTCGGGAGAATGTTGCCTGTGCCATCCTGACCGATCCACGAGAGCACGTCATCCGGGCCGATGTTACGCTTCTCACAATAGTTGCCCGGGCAGGTTCCCGCCGATGCTTGACCTGCCCCGACTCCGATCTCCAGAATCATCTATGCGCCGACGCGACCTCTTTCTGATCCTGATCGTCGTCCTTGGGGCGGTGTGGGCGTTCACCGTGC
>DATMQU010000463.1:0-3344 GCA_035566715.1 Vicinamibacteria bacterium | reverse complement strand
CCGAGCACCACCACCGCCGCCGTCTGCATCCATTGGGGGGTGGCGGGAAGGAAGGTGCGCGTGAGGTGTCTGAGCAGCCCCACCGCGAACAGGAAGCTGCCGAAGGCGAAGATCGTGGCGGCCAGGCTCTCCGGCAGATCCCCGAGGCCCAAGAGGCGCCAAGGAAGGAAGAGGGTGACCGCGGGGGCGGCGCCGAAGTAGAGGTAGTACTTGCCGCGGTAGAGCGACACGTCGTGCAGCCGGTAGCCCGCGTTCTTGCCCCAATGGTAGGGCTCGGCGATCTCGAAGAGCTCCCGCGCCGGCTCGATCGGCAGGTGCAGCTGCCCCATCAGGAAGGCGCGGGTGAGGAGGTTGTAGTAGCCTTCTTGCCGGCGACCCAGACCGAAAGGCAGCCCGTTGGAAGCGGTCCAGGCGTAGAACCAGAGGACGAGGACGCAGACGGCGGCCACCGCCACCGATCCCAGTTGGATTGATCGTCCCGACCACGCCCGGCGGGTGGGTCGAGAGTCCGCCGCCGCTTCTTGATGGATAGAGGCTGGAACGTCGGGGGCCGCCATGCTCTCTTCAGCTTTCGGGCTTGGCAACGGCCCATTGTCGGTGAGGGGGCCAAAGTTTCAAAGCGGAGGCCCCGCTCGTAAAGGGCGGACGGGCGCGGCGCGCGCGGGAGCGGCTGGGCTCCGGCCCCCGGCCGAAGCGGCCGGCGATTCTTCTCGGGGTATCGTTGACAACGCCCTCTGCAAGATGGAGTATCACGCGAGCTTGGTCCAGGCTCGCATTCCCACCATGCCCCAGAACTCCCCCTCTTCCTTCGGCATAGTCTCACTCGGCGCCACGGCGTCTTCCGCCGGTGCCTTGATCTCGCCCAGGGGTCGAAGCTGACGCCCGAGCGCACGGCGGGGAAGATCCAGGCCGCGCGCGCGATTGCGGTCTCGGCGGACCTGATCCAGCTCGGGCTGTTTCCGGTCTTCGGGGAAGGCATTCTCTCTCCTTGGAACGACGCCCTCGACGTGGTGGTGGCCCTCGTCCTCATGCGCCTCTTGGGTTGGCACTGGGCCTTGCTGCCGAGCCTGGTGGCGGAGATGGTGCCGGGCTTGAACCTCGTTCCCACCTGGACAGCGGCCGTGCTCTACCTCACCCGCGGCGGTGCGGAGCCGGCGCCGCCCGCTTCTCTTCCCGGGGGCACCGATGCCCAAGCCCGAGCGGCGCGGGACGAAGTCCGGAAGCCATGAGTGAGGAAGAGCGGCTGGCGGAGAGTCGGGCCCGCAAGGCCCACTGGAAGCGCTGGGGCCCCTACCTGGCGGAGCGGCAGTGGGGGACGGTCCGCGAAGACTACAGCCCGGACGGTGCCGCCTGGGACTATTTCCCTTTCGACCATGCCCGCTCCCGCGCCTACCGTTGGGGGGAGGACGGCCTAGGCGGGATCTGCGACCGCCACCAGCAAGTCTGCTTCGCGCTTGCCCTCTGGAACGGCCGTGATCCCTTCCTGAAGGAGCGCCTCTTCGGCCTCGGCGGCACGGAGGGGAACCACGGCGAGGACGTCAAGGAGTGCTACTTCTACCTGGACTCGACGCCCACGCATTCCTACATGAAATACCTCTACAAATATCCCCAGACGGAATTCCCTTACGCCTGGCTCCGGGCGGAGAACCGTCACCGGGGCAAGAGGAGCTTCGAGTTCGAGCTCCTGGACACGGGCGTTTTCGAGCAGAACCGGTACTTCGACGTCTTCGTGGAGTACGCGAAGGCGGCCCCCGAGGACCTCCTGGTCCGCATCGAGATCGTGAACCGTGGGCCGGACCCCGCCACCCTGGATCTCCTGCCCACGGTCTGGTTCCGCAACACCTGGTCCTGGGGGTCCGGGGACCGGCGGCCGCGGATTCGGGCAGAGGGCGTGACGCTCGCGCTCGAGCACCCCCTCCTGGGCGCGTACTGGCTCGCCTGCGAGAGCGCTCCGTCCTTCCTCTTCACCGAGAACGAGACCAACCGGCGCCGGCTCTGGGGCGTGGAGAACGAGTCGCCCTATGTGAAAGATGGCATCAACGACTACGTGGTGCAGGGGGCGGCGGAGGCCGTGAACCCGGCCGGCCGGGGCAGCAAGGCGGCGGCGCGCTACCCCCTGAAGCTGGCGGCGGGGGCGTCGACCGCGGTGCGGCTGCGCTTGGCCGCCGGTCCCGGGCCCGGGGAGCCCTTCGGCCCCGGCTTCGAGGCGACGCTGGCCCAAAGGCGGGAGGAGGCCGACGCCTTCTACGCCCAGCGCACTCCGGGTCGCCTCTCCGCGGACGCGCGGAACGTGCTCCGCCAGGCCTTCGCGGGCCTCCTCTGGAGCAAGCAGTCCTACCACTACGACGTGACCCGCTGGCTGCACGGGGACCCCGCGGGGCCGGAGCCCCCCCCCGAGCGTCGGCGGGGGCGGAACCACGAGTGGACCCACCTCTACAACTCGGACGTGATCTCCATGCCCGACAAGTGGGAGTACCCGTGGTACGCAGCCTGGGACCTGGCCTTCCATTGCATTCCCCTGGCCCTGGTGGACCCCGACTTCGCCAAGGAGCAGCTGATCCTGCTCCTGCGCGAGTGGTACATGCACCCCAACGGCCAACTCCCCGCCTACGAGTGGGCCTTTTCGGACGTGAATCCCCCCGTCCACGCCTGGGCTGCCTGGCGCGTCTACAAAATCGACAAGAAGCGCCAGGGCAAGGCGGACCGCAACTTCCTGGCCCGGGTCTTCCAGAAGCTTCTCCTCAACTTCACGTGGTGGGTGAACCGCAAGGACGCCGAGGGCAACAACGTCTTCCAGGGCGGGTTCCTCGGCCTCGACAACATCGGCGTGTTCGACCGGAGCGCGCCTCTGCCCACGGGCGGCCAAATCGAGCAGTCCGACGCCACGAGCTGGATGGGGATGTACTGCCTCAACATGCTGGCCATCGCCCTGGAGCTGGCCCGCGAGGACCCCGTCTACGAGGACGTGGCCAGCAAGTTCTTCGAGCATTTCGTCTACATCTGCCGGGCTATGAACGACATCGGGGGGTCGGGGCTCGAGCTCTGGAACGCGGAGGATGGTTTCTACTACGACGTGCTACACCTGCCCGGGGGCCGCCACTTTCCGCTCAAGGTGCGCTCCATGGTGGGCCTCATCCCCCTCTTCGCGGTGGAGATCCTGGACTCGCACATGGTGGACCGCCTGCCCGGCTTCAAGCGGCGCATGCAATGGTTTCTGGAGAACCGGCCAGACTTTGCGGTCCAGGTAGAGACGGCCACCGGCCCCTCGGGCGTCCGCCGCTTCCTCTCCTTGGTGAACCGCGACCGTCTCCGGAAGGTGCTGGGATACCTTCTGGACGAGAACG
>DATMQU010000462.1:0-4335 GCA_035566715.1 Vicinamibacteria bacterium | reverse complement strand
GAGGTCATACAAGTGGCATCTCGATACCCTTGGCCCGATGCGTCCTGCGCACCAGAAAAGTCACATATGGCGCTGCCGCCCGAAACAACGGTTCCAGTGGCCAGCGGAGACGCCGGTGGAGGCCGGCACGGCCCTTGCGTTCACCGTGTCCATGTGGGTTCGCGTGCGTAGGGGTTCCCCTGGTGGTTGGTTAGGCGGGCCGCGCCGGCCGCGGACGCAACCTTAGGCCGTAGGTAAGCTCCATGGCAGTTTCCAGACCAGCCGCGGTTATCGAGGTCAGCGCCGACCCGAAGGGTGGCGTGCCGGCGGGGCTGATACGGGCGGCATACCTGGCAAGTCGCGAGGGGACGGTGGTCCTTGTGCTGAACGGCGTGTCGCCAGCACAGGCCGACCGCGCGCTCGACCCGATTGTCCCTGAAGTGGGTGGTGTTGCGGGCGTTGTCTACTGCACCCCCGCCACTCTCGAACCCTTTTTGCAGCAGCGGGGCTGGCCGAGGGTCGCCGGTGTCGGCTCCCGGGCCCTTGCCGCGCCGCTGACCCTCCGTGGGGTTGTGGTGTTACCGCCTGATCGGGCCCTGCGCGCGCTCGGGGAGTCGGGTGTGGCGTCGGGCGGAGGGGTGCTTCTTCAGGTGAGCTGCACGCCCCAAGATGCTTAGGTCTGCGTCAGTCGCTTGAATGTGGAGGGTCGTTCTCTCTACGAGCTCGGCTAGGAGATTTCATGGCCTTCGAGGGGTCGCGCGAGAAGTTCGGCATCCTGGGCGAGCTCTGGGCCTTCATGCACGTGCGCAAGAAGTGGTGGCTCGGACCCATCGTGGTGATGCTGGCGCTGCTGGGCCTGCTGGTGGTGTTCACCCAGGGCTCGGCGGTGGCTCCCTTCATCTACACCCTGTTCTGACCCGAACCTCAGCCGCCGGGTTGGACCCGCGCGGCGCCGAGCCGCGGAGCGAGGCGGTCGAGCAGCCAGCCCGCCAGCCGCCGGTTGCCCTCCGGGGAGAGATGCGAATCGGCCGCGAAACAGGACGACGGTCCCTGCTCGTGCACCAGCCGGGCCATAGGGGGGCCCAGATCGATCACGTCAAGCTTCCGCGCACGCAGCGCTCGCGCGAGGGGCAGGGAATCCTCGTCGGGATAGCGGGCGAGCAGGTCGAGCATCGGGATCAGGATGACCACGGGCACAGCTCCATGGCTCTGCACGTCGCGGGAGAAGGCCTCGGCGATCGCCACCGTGACCTCGATACCAGCGGGGTCCGTCCCGGCATAGAGGCGCTGACGCAGTTCGCGGCGACGGTAAAGATTTGCCACCGTGGCGAGCGCGCGCGCTACCCGCAAATGCTGCCAAGGTCGCAGCCCAAGGTCGTCCGGGATCGCCCAATAGTCGTGACGCAGCAGGGGGGAACTCAGAGGATCGATCAAGGCGCGCACGAGCGGCTCGCCCTCGAGAACCGGCAGGTTCAAGGTCTCGAGTCGTCCATCGGACAGGATGAACCGCGGCTTGGAGAGAAAGCCGAAGCCGCCGGCGGGCTGCAGGAAGAAGCGCACGATGTTGAGGTTTCGGCAGATGTCCTCCGGCCAGATGCCGAGCAGTGCAAAATGGGGATTCAGGCGCGCCCCGTCGCGACGCCAGCGCAGGTAGGCTTGGTCGGTGCCGTAGCCCGGGACGCCCAGGTTGACCACCTCGAGATCGGCCCGGCGTCGCTCGAGATCCCGCTGCCAGGTGTCCTCAAGGCCGACCCCGTCGCCGTGCGTGAACGAGTCACCGACCGTGACCAGGCGCACCCGGCCCGGAGGAGAGCGCTCGCCGTAGCTTCGGTCGGCGGGTGCGCGGGCGCCCTCCGCGTTCGCCTGGTAGAGGCCGTCGGGCGTGCGGCCGCGCGGCGTCACCGTCCAGCCGAGTTCGGAGTCAGCGACGACGTAGGTGCCGGGTGGTCGCTGCAGCCAGGCGCGGACGGCCTCAGGCGCTGGCCGATAAGGCAGCAGCGGGTAGCGCCCAATCATGGCCATGCCATTGTCGGAGTTGGTCGTGGTGATCAAGCGTACCGAAAGCTCGCATAGGAGCAGGGTCGCTGCGGCCTGGATCAGCAAGAAGAGGATCCATGTCCGCCCGCGCGGTCGGCCTCGGCTCATATCGCCCGAGCTAAGCGGGGGGCTTGCGCCGTGGGCAGCACATGGGAGGCCCGATGCACGGGAGCCACTTGTCGTGGTTGAGGTGCGGCGGGGCAGAGTGCCATCTTGGTGTGTGGAGTGCCGTCTACCCTTTCGGGTTCCATCGGCTCGCTTGACGCACGTTGAGCTCCGCCGTCGCGCGCGGCTTCCCCTTGAGCAAGCACGCCCATTGGTACTTGCGCAAGAAGCTCCGGAACTGCTCGTCGCCGTAGCGGGGGCGCCGGCGCAGGAGGCTGCCGAAGTACCCGACCGCCATGCCGAGGCCACCCACGATGAACGGCGGCCGCGTCATTCGGTACACCGCGCTCCCCACCATGTACACGGGCGACGTGCCCATGAAGTACTGGCCGACTCCGTGCCGTTTGCGTCCCGTCCACCAGCTCTTGTGGCTGGTCCCCATCGGGCGCAGGTGGGCGAACCGCAGCTCGGGGTCGTCCCAAGAGACCGCGATCCAGCCAAGTTGCCGGCAGCGGTGTCCGTCAATGCCATCCCACATGACCTCCCGCACGAAACCGCCGATCTGTCGGAAGCAGGCCGTGCGATAGAACTTGGTCATGCCCACGGAGTTCTCATCGCCGGTCTTTTCCGAGATAAGCCCGGAGGCGTCGCGGATGGGGAACTGTACGGCCGCCGCGGACATGCCGGGCGGGAGGAAGTAAGGCTTCCCCGAGCAAGTGCCGACGCGCGGATCGGCCTCCATGCGGTCCATAAGGATGGCGAAGTATCGGGGCGGCAAGTCGAGGTCCAGATCGAGCTTGCAGATGTAGTCGTAGGCAAGCGGATCGATGGTCTCGTAGCCCGCGTAGAAGGCATCGATCACGCCTCCCCCCACCTTACGGATGCCGCGGTCGGCTCGGCGCACGATGCGCACGTGCGGGGACCGTGCCGCGTACTCCTCGAGGATCTTTGGTGTCTCGTCCTTGGAGCCGTCGTCCACTATGACCCACAGGGCCGGTGGCTCGGACTGGCGCGCGACCGCTTCCAATGTGCGGCGCGCATACTGCGCCTCGTCACGGCAGGGTGTGATGAGGCAGTACCTTCGAGAGCTCACTGCGATGCCCGGTGCCACGAGGTAGAGGTGTAGCCGGCGATGAAGACAATCGAAGGGACGACGACCGGCTTCGGGAAGCGAGATCTCGCCGTGGTGGACTTCGGACCCATACACGCTCACGCCGTTTCCATCGGCGAAGCAGTGGATATCATAGCGGAGAGAGCGGCCAGCGGTGAAGGGGGCTTCGTTCTCACCCCGAACGTCGACCACCTCGCGATCTCGCTCCGCGACCCCGAGTTTGCCGAGGCCTACCGTCGCTGCTTCCTCTCGCTCGCCGACGGGATGCCGCTCGTGCTCATCTCAAGGCTGCTGGGTCTGCCCCTGCGTGACAAGGTGAGCGGCAGCGACCTCTTCGAGCCCCTCATGGCCAGGTGTGCGCGTGACGGCCTGCCCGTCTTCTTCCTGGGCGCCACATCGTCGGGGTGTGAGGCCGCGATCCGGAAGCTGAGCGCGAGCTATCCGACCATGCGTGTGACCGGCTACGATTCGTCGATATTTGACCTGAATAAGGACCCGGATCACGCCCTCGCGGTGCTGCGCCGAGCGCGCGACACGGGGGCGAGGCTGATCGTCGTGTGTCTGCCGCCGTCCAAGCAGGTCATGTTGTCCCGCTTCGAGACGGAGTATGGCCCCGCCGTCGGCATCGGGGCCGGCTCCTCCCTTTCGTTCTACGTCGGGGAGGTGAAGCGGGCCCCCCGCTGGATGTCCCGCAGCGGGCTCGAGTGGCTGCATCGGCTCCTGCAGGAGCCGCGGCGGCTGTGGCGCCGATACCTGCTGGAAGCGACCCCGGTCCTGCCCGTTTTGGCCCGTATGGTGCTGGGCAGGCTCGCGGGCCGGACGTACCAACACGTCTGCCGGCTGCCGAGACGAGAAGTCCAGGAGGGCCGGCTGCCTCGGTGACTTGCCGAGACCGGTGGCTCCGCACGACTGGGTGCGTGAAGGCGCCCGGGTTCAAGTGCAGGCTTGATGGTGTTGGGATGAGGCCAGGCCAGAGAAGGGACGTGGGCGCCCCCAGGGGGCGCAGGTTGCTCGGGGACCGCCTCGGTGGGACCCGCTTTCGGGCCGTCTTATGCGCAGTCCTTATTGGCCCGCTTCTCCCCCACGGGGGCTGCAAGAGCAGC
>DATMQU010000461.1:0-28507 GCA_035566715.1 Vicinamibacteria bacterium | reverse complement strand
CCTCCGCTTCCTCTCCCCGGAAGTGGACAACCAGACTCAGACCGTGCTCGTGAAAACCATAATCGACAACAAAACGGGCGCGCTACGGACGGCGCAGTTTGTCCGAGCCCGGGTCATCTGGGACACGCACCCGCGGCCCGTGATCCCGGTCCTGGCCGTTTCACGCAACAGCGGTCAATACTTCGCTTTTGTGGCGGAAGGCAAGGATGGCTCGCTGGTGGCGCGGCAGAGGCCCCTCCGCATCGGCGAGATCGTAGGCAACGACTACGTGGTCATCGAAGGAATCAAGCCCGGGGATCGGGTCATCGTCTCCGGAACCCAGCTCCTGCTGGATGGAGCCCCCATCACCCCCCAGAGTTAGAGGGTCGGGCCTGCCCCATGTTCGTCGACTTCTTCATAGGACGACCGATCTTCGCGACCGTCTGTGCCCTGCTCATCATCCTGGCGGGGGCGGTGGCCATCCCAACCCTGCCTATTGCCCAGTTCCCCAACCTGGCCCCTCCCCAGGTCATCGTGCAGAGCAACTACATCGGCGCCAGCGCCCAGGTGGTGGAGACGGCCGTGACCACGCCCCTGGAGCAGCAGATCAACGGTGCGGAGGGGATGAAGTATCTCACCTCCACCAGCGGCAACGACGGCACCACCGCCATCACCGCCACCTTCGATCTGGCGCGTGACCCAGACCTGGCCGCGGTCGACCTCAACAACCGGGTCAACATCGCCATGGGTCGGCTCCCCAACGAGGTCAAGCAGACCGGTGTGGGCGTCACCAAGACCTCCAGCAACTTCGTTTTCGGCGCCGCCGTCTACTCGGAGGACAGCCGCTACGACACGTCCTTCATGAGCAACTACCTCGACGTGAACGTCAAGGACGCCTTGAAGCGGGTAAGGGGCGTGGCCGACGTCTTCATCTTCGGCGAGCGCAAATACTCGATGCGGCTGTGGCTCGACCCCGTGCGCGTGGCCAGCCGCAAGCTCACCGCCTCCGACGTGGTGAGCGCCTTGCGCGAGCAAAACGTCCAGGTGGCGGCGGGACAAGTGGGCCAACCCCCGGCGCGACCGGGACAGGCGTTTCAGATCAGCGTGCGCGCGGTAGGCCGGCTCACCGAGCCCTCCGAGTTCGAGAACATCATCCTGAAGACGGCCGAAGATGGGACCCTCGTGCGCATGAAGGATGTGGGCCGGGCCGAACTCGGAGCGGAGGACTACTCCTCTGACTTGCAGTTCAACGGCCACGATGCGGTAGGGATCGGCATCACGCAGCTCTCCAACGCCAACGCCCTGGAAGTGGACCGCGCGGCGCTGGCCGTGCTGGACCGCCTGTCCAAGCGCTTCCCTCCCGGCATGCGGTACCGAGTCGCCTTCGACACCACCGACGTCGTTAACGAATCCATCCAGGACGTGCTCTTCACGCTGGGGGCGGCGATCGGGCTCGTAATCTTGGTGATCTTTGTCTTCCTGGAGGACTGGCGCAGCACGGTCATTCCCGCCGCCGCCATCCCCGTCTCCCTGGTCGGGACTTTCGCCTTCGTGAAGCTATTGGGCTTCTCAATCAACACCCTGACCTTGTTCGGCATTACCTTGGCCACGGGACTGGTCGTGGACGACGCCATCGTGGTGATCGAGAACATCCAACGACACATCAGCGAGGGACAGCGGGATCCCCGCCGGGCGTCGTCGGCCGCCATGAAGGAGGTGACGGGTGCGGTGATCGCGACCTCTCTGGTCCTAGTGGCGGTGTTCCTGCCCGTGGCCTTATTTCCGGGTACGACCGGGATCCTATTCCGCCAGTTCGCGCTCACCATCGCCTTTTCCATCTCGATCTCCGCCTTCAACGCCCTCACCCTGACCCCCGCCCTCTCCGCCCTCCTCCTCGGGCGTGCCGCGGGCGAGAAGGGATGGTTCTTTACCCGCGTGGACAGGATCATCAAGAACGTCACCGATGGCTATCGGGTCTCCCTGCAGCGCTTCCTGGGCCGTCCGCGGCTAGCCGTCGGGATGTTCCTGGCGGGGCTGGGTCTCACCGGGCTGGTCTACATGAGAGTGCCCAGGGGCTTCGTACCCGACGAGGACCAGGGCTGGGGCATCGTGATCGTGCAGGCGCCGGAAGGGGCCTCGCTGGAGTACACGAAGAAGATCGACGGGCAGGTGCGGGCCGTCCTGGAGCAGATGCCGGAGCTGGACACTGTTTTTGCCATCTCCGGCTTCAGCCTCAACGGCACCGCCCCGAACCGCGGGTCGGTGTTCTTCGGTTTGAAGCCCTACTCACAGCGTCGCGGTGCCGACCATTCGGCGGAGGCCGTAATCAACCGGCTGCGGGGACCCTTCGGTGCGATCTCGGGCGCGATCGTCATTCCCTTCCTCCCCCCGGCCGTGCAGGGCCTCGGGAACTTCGGCGGCTTTCAGTACGTGGTGCAAGACCAGGGCGGGCACCCCCTCGGTGAGCTGGCCAAGGTCACCCAGGACCTGGTGCGGCAAGGCAATGGGGCCAAGGCGCTGGGTGGACTCTTCACGAGC
This sequence comes from Vicinamibacteria bacterium, assembly GCA_035566715.1. Taxonomy (GTDB): domain Bacteria; phylum Acidobacteriota; class Vicinamibacteria; order Fen-336; family Fen-336; genus DATMML01. The sequence goes on along the minus strand of DATMQU010000461.1, from coordinate 25,990 downwards.
TACACCGCCTCAGATCCGCAGTTCGTCTTGACCATCGACCGGGAGAAGGCCAAGGCGGTTCACGTTCCCCTCCAGCAGATCACAGACGCCTTGCAGGTCTACATGGGCTCCGCCTACGTGAACGATTTCGACTTCAACAACCGTTCCTACCGAGTCTTCGTGCAGGCGGACCAGCAGTTCCGCTCCGAGCCGCGGGACATGCGGCAGTTCTACGTACGCTCCGACAAGGACATGATGATCCCGCTCGACAATCTCGTGCGGCTCACGGAGGACTCGACGCCGCAGGTGATCACCCACTACAACCTCTTCCGCTCGGCCGAGATCGACGGCTCGGCGGCGCCGGGCCACAGCTCCGGAGAGGCCATTGCGGCCATGGAGGCGCTGAGCGGCAAGGTGCTTCCCCAGGGCTTCAGCTATGAGTGGACGGGGCTGTCCCTGGAGGAGCTTGAGGCCGCGGGCACGGCCGCCGTCTTGTTCGGCTTGGGCACGCTGGTTGTCTATCTGACCCTCTCCGCTCAGTACGAGAGCTTCGTCCTCCCCTTCATTGTGCTGCTGGCCGTGCCCATGGCCCTGCTGGGTGCGGTGGGAGGGCAATGGATCCGGGGTCTTCAGAACGACGTCTACTGCCAGATTGGTCTGGTCATGCTGGTGGGCCTGGCCAGCAAGAACGCGATTTTGATCGTGGAGTTCGCGGAACAACTGCGGGCGCGAGGACTCTCCATCGTGGAGGCAGCGGTGGAGGCGGCCCGGATCCGGCTGCGTCCCATCCTCATGACCTCGCTTGCCTTCATCCTGGGCGTGCTGCCGCTGGTGGCGGCGCGGGGAGCCGGCCAAGCGGGCCGGCGCTCGGTGGGCACAACCGTGTTCGGGGGAATGATCGCCTCCACCCTCCTCAACCTGTTCTTCATTCCCGTGCTCTACCTGGTGATCGAAGGAGCCCGGGAGAGGCAGCGAGCGCGGGTGGACCGGTGAGTTCTCGGGGCGTGATCCGAACCTGGGCCGCGGCCCTTGTCGCCATCTCGATCGCCGCATTCCCCCCCGCCACGGTCGTGGCCGCCCCCAGCACGAAGGCGGGCGCGGTCAGGGTCTACGTGGGCACCTACACGACGGGGGAGAGCAAGGGGATCTACCGCCTCCGACTGGACCTGGCCACGGGCACCCTCTCCCTGGCCGGTGAGCCGACCGCAGCCACAAATCCCTCGTTCCTCGCCCTCCACCCCACGGGAAGGTTCCTCTATGCGGTCAACGAAATTGGAGAATCCCGAGAGGACAAGGGCGGTGCGGTCAGCGCCTTCACGGTCGATCCCCGGACGGGAAGCCTGACCTTCGTGAACGAGCAGCCCTCGGGGGGGGCGTCTCCGTGTCACGTCTCCCTCGACAAGCCAGGCCGTCACCTCCTGGTCGCCAACTATTGGGGCGGGAGCGTCGCCGTCCTTCCCCTAGGACCGGACGGACGCCTCGGCCCCGCCACCGCGCTCGTGCAGCACGCGGCGAGGGGCGGAGCCACCCCTTCGCGGGGGGGCCCGCACGCCCACTCCATCGACCTGGACGCCGCCAACCGCTTCGCGGTGGTTGCGGATCTGGGCCTCGACGAGCTACTCGTGTACCGCTTCGACCCCGCGCAAGGGACCCTGGCTCCCAATCAACCACCGGCCGCACGGCTCGCCCCCGGAGCGGGGCCGCGCCACTTCGCGTTCCACCCCGACGGAACCCACGGCTACGTGATCAACGAGCTGAACTCGACGATCACCGCCTTGGCCTATGACGCGGGGGCGGGCGTTCTGACCGAGCTGCAGACCCTCTCCACCCTGCCCGTCGGCTTCGCGGCCCGCAACTCCACCGCGGAGCTGGTCGTCCGTCCCGACGGAAGGTTCCTGTATGGCTCGAACCGCGGCCACGACTCCATCGCCATCTTCGCCGTCGACGCCGGTACGGGGAGGCTCACCCCCCTCGGCCACGAATCGACCCGGGGCCGGACCCCCCGCAACTTCGCGATCGATCCTACGGGGGCTTACCTTCTCGCCGCCAACCAGGACTCGGATTCCATCGCCGTCTTTCGAATCGATGCCGAGCAGGGACGGCTGGCCCCCCTGGGCAGCCCCTTCCACGTTCCTCGGCCGGTCTGCCTGCGCATGGTCGTAGCGCCCCCCGAATAACCCCCGGCCACGCCCGTTCTCAGTAGCTGAGACCGAAGCCGCGGGCGAAGAGAGGGTCGGAGGCTTGGCCCGTGCGATTGAACGGGAGCTGACCCTCAGAACGCGGCCACGAGAACGAGAGTTTTCCTGTCGGTTTGTAGTCCCCGAAAAGGACATCCGCGACGCCTTGCCCCTCGGTGCCCGGGAGCCACGCCGCCACCAGTGCATCCGCCATGGCCAGGGCATCACCGAGAACCAGGGGCCGCCCCGAGATCACGACCACTATGACGGGGATGCCCGCCCTCTTGAGGTTGGCGATCGCCTCCCGGTCCTCCTTGGCCAGCGTCAAGTCCTCCCGGTCGCCGATGAATTCCGCATAGGGCGTCTCGCCCACCACCACCACCCCCACCTCCGCGCCCGCGGCCCCGGTGCCGTCCTTGGCGTAGGTGACCTCGGTCCCCTTCCCCACCGCACCCCGCAGCGCCTTCAGCAGGGTGGTGCCGGTGGTGGGAGCGCCGCTGCCCCCTTGCCAGGTGATGGTCCAGCCGCCGCACTGGTTGCCGAGGTCGTCGGCGTTCTTTCCCGCCACGTGGATTCTCCTTGCCGCCTTGGAGAGAGGAAGCACCCCCTTGTCGTTCTTCAAGAGGACGAGTGACTCGCGGACGGCGCGGCGGGCGAGGTCCCGGTGCTCGGGGGAGCCAAAGCTACGGTGCAGGCTCCGGTCGGCGAGGCAGGAGCGCCCCGGCTCCATGAGGCCGAGGGCGAACTTGGTTCGCAGGATGCGCGTGACCGCGTCATCGATCCGCGACAGGGGCACTTCTCCCCCCTCCGCCAGGCTCTTCAGGGTCGTGAAGAACTCCTTGTAGCGGCCGGGAACCATCACCATGTCCATGCCGGCATTGATCGACTGCCGGATCTGGGTCCGGTAGTCCCCGGGGAGGGCGTCGAGGGCGTTGTAATCGGAGATGAGGAACCCCTCGAAACCCAGCTCCTCCTTCAGGATCTCGGTGAGCAGCCGCTTGCTGCCCGAACACTTCTCCCCGTTCCAGCTGCTGAACGACGGCATGATGGAACCCACCCCCGCCTCGATGGCTCTGAGGTAACCCGCCAGGTGGATCCGCCGGAGCTCCGCCTCGCTCAGGCGGACGTCCCCCTGGTCGAGGGGGAAGCGCCGGCCGGGAGAGGCGTCGTCCCCCTTGCCCGTGCCCCAGGCTGTGCCCCCGTCGCCCACGTAATGCTTGGCGCAGGCCAGGACGCGGAGCGGATCCCTGAGATCGGTGCCCTGGAAGCCCCGAACCGCGGCCGCCCCCAGCTCGCCGACCAGTGCGGGATCTTCGGAGAAGCTCTCGTAGGTCCGCCCCCACCTCTCGTCCTGCACCACCGCCAGGCAAGGAGCGAAGGTCCACTGGATGCCGGTGGCCCTCACCTCCTGGGCGGTGATGCGGGCGATCTCCTCCACCAACTTCGGGTCGCGGGTGGCGCCGAGGCCAATGTTGTGCGGGAAGACGACGGCGCCCAGGACGTTGTTGTGGCCGTGGACGGCGTCCACCCCGTAAAGAATAGGGATGCGGAGACGGGTCTTGAGGGCATGGGCCTGGTAGCGGTCGTACATGTCCGTCCAGTCCTGGAGGCTGTTGGTCTTCGGATCGGAGTCCCCGCCCGAGAACACGGATCCCAGGAAGAGGGTCTCGATGTCGGTTTCCTTCGCGAGCTTGTCCTGCTCCGCCTGCGTCATCTGGCCGACCTTCTCCTCGAGCGTCATCCGGGCGAGAAGGGCTCGGGCTTCCCCGTCGTAGGAGGAGAGCCGCTTCCTTCCCCCCGGGCTGGCTGTCGAGCCGGAAGACGCGACCCCGGCGGCGAGAACCGCGGCGAGCACGACTACGATGGGTAGACAAGTCTTCATCCAACCTCCTCGATCGTCCCCACCCTACGCGCGTCTCCCCGGGTGCACAAGCTGGGGGCGGCGGGCGTTCTCCGGCCGGGACGGCTCTATCCCAAGCGCGAGGGCTCCCAGCGCAGCCCCAGGTTCAGGATGCGCTGGATCAACTCGGGGTAATCGATGCCTGCTTTGCGAGCCGACTGGGCAAAATCCTCGTCGTGGGCCAGCTGCGGGTTGGGGTTCGCCTCGACCACGTAGGCTTGGCCCGCTTCGGTCATGCGGAGATCGATGCGGGCGCAGCCGCTGAGCATGAGGTTCCGGTAGACGCGCTTGCAGACGTCGCGGATCCGGTCCTCTAGCCCGGGCGGCAGGTCCTTGGCCTCCCCGCTGTCGATCCCGTGCTTCTTCTGGTAGCTGAGGCTCCACTTCAGCCGTTCGGTGGCGATCTTACGCACCTCTTCCGGTAGGTTCTTGAAATAAAGCTCCCAGATGGGTAGCACCTGCAGCCTCTCGTTGCCCAGCACGCCCACGTAGAGCTCCCGCCCCTCGATGTAGTGCTCAACGAGAGCGTCCGTGCCGATGCTCTCGTGGACGAAATTGACTCGCTCCTCCAGCTTCGCCTCGTCCTCCACCACCGAAGCCTGGGAGATGCCGATGGAGGCATCCAGGGTCAGGGACTTCACGAAGAGCGGGAAAGCGAGGCGTTTGGGCCGTCGGAAGCGCCGCCCCCGCGGGGCCACCACGAAATCGGCCACCGGTATGCGGTGATAGGAGAGAAGCTTCTTGGCGATGGCCTTATCCCGGCCCAGGAGCAACCCCCGTGAATTGCAGCCGGTGTAAGGGACCTTCAGCAGCTCGAGATAGGCCACCACGTTCTGGTCCCAGGTAGCCACGTCGTCGAAGCCTTCCAGCAGGTTGAAGGTGATATGGGGCTTGAAGTCGGCAATGGCGTTGCGGATGTCGGCCAGATTTCCGCCCACGCCCAGGGGCTGCACTTCGTGGCCGAGCCCGCGCAAGGTGGAGACCACGTCGTACTCCATCTTCCACTCCGCCCCCTCCAGGTCGACGCCCTTGACCTCGTCCGGGGGGACCAAGCTTTCCTGCATGAGGGCCAGGACGCGCAGCTTCCTCCTGGGCCCCGACCGCTTCTTCACAGGGGCACCCGGTGGCGACCGCTATGGAGGTATTTCATGGTCTGCACGGTGAGGAGCACCGCGAAGTCGACCTTGGCTTCATCCTCCGGTCCCGAGAGATGGAGCTTCAGCTCGCGGCAGCGAGCGATCATGTCCCCCAGGACCTGGTCGATCGTGTAGGAGTACTCGCCCGTCCAGCGTCGTACCCGCCGCCGCAAGTCTCGGCGATGGCGGGCCAGGAACGAGGCGGCGGTGGGCCGGCCGGCGTCTTCGGGAGCGCCGGAGAAGAGGCGGCGCAGGTCGCGCTCGTAGAAGTCTGGGTGGTCGACGCCGTAGTGCTGGCGCTTTTGCTGGTAGTGTTCGTGGAGGGTCTTGCCCAGGGTGGACAGCAGCTCGGGGCGCTGCCGGGAGCGAAGGAAGGGCAGCTGGGGTCCGATCTCCCGCATCAGCTCGTCTACATATTCCAGCTTGCGCAGGGCCCGCCAGCCCGCGTAGCGCGTGCGCCAGTCGGAGCCCGGCGTGAGCCACACCGCGAAGGTCTCGGCAAAGTCCTCGTCGGGGTGGCTTTGGGCGTACCAAGATTCAAGATGGATCACGTGGCTCTTGCTGTAGGGTCGGGGCGCGTAGTGGTCGGGATATGGCTGCGAGGTCTTGCCGAACAGCTCCTGCCGCCGGCGGCGTAGGCGCAGGCGGTAGGCGTTCTCGAGGGCATGGCCAGTCTCGTGGCGGAGGATGCGCAGGCACCACTCGGGGGTGCCCCCCTCCACCTCCAGCATCTGGTTCTGTTCCAGGCGGGCCAGGCGGGGGTGGGCCAGGTAGAAGGGGATGGCGATGCCGGGGACCCCGTCGGGGGTGAACCACTCATCGGAGAGCCAGGCGTGGGGCTGGAAGCGGAGCCCATGCTCGGCCAGGTCCCGGCACAGCTCCGCCATGCGCTCCTCGAGGCCGCTCCCCTCGATCCGCAGGTCGAGGTCGCACATGCGCAGGCCCAGCAGCCTCTCGTCGTCCCAGCCCTCCCAGACGGCGGGGAGAAGGGCCCGCCGGGAACGCCCGCGGACGGGCCGGCGTTCCTTGGCCGAAGCAGCACCGGACGAGGGGGCATTCACGCGGTCAGGCTACGATGGCCCGCCGGGACCGTCAAACCCCCCTCCTCCCGCCGCCGGTCCGGTCCCCGCGCATGCACGCGAAACTTGTGTTATCGTGCCGCCTCTCTCCAATACCCGTCTCGGGGAGAGACCTTTGTCTCGGGTGAACTCCCTTCGGTCCGAGGTAAAGCCATGCGGAAGCGACTCGTTCTTCTTCTGGCTGCTCTCCCCGCCCTTCCCCTTCACGCCCAGCCCGATCCCTGGAGACAACTCTTCAACGGCAAGGACCTGACCGGCTGGAAGCACGTCGGCCCCGGCGGGATGACGGTCGAGGACAACCTCCTCCGGACCCACGGCGGCATGGGCCTTCTCTACTGGACGGGCGGCAAACTGGGCAACTGCGTCATCCGCGTCGTCTACCGAATGCGCGATCAAAACGACAACTCGGGGGTCTTCATCCGCATCCCCCTCGAACCCCGAGAGGAGTGGATGCCGGTACACTACGGCTACGAAGTCCAGATTGACAACGAGCCCGAGAAATCAAACGAAGATGATTACCACGTCACGGGCGCGCTCTACTCCTTGACCAAGCCCTTGGCCCGGCCCGGCAAGCCCGGGCCGGAGTGGAATACGATGGAAATCACGCTGGACGGGCCGCACACCGTGGTCGTCCTGAACGGCGTGAAGGTAACCGACTACACCGAGGGCCAAGCGGTGCCGCCGCGCAAGTTCGACTTCGAGCCGCACCGCGGGCCACGGCCCCCCGAGGGCTACATCGGGCTGCAGAACCATAGCGACAACGACGTCGTGTTCTTCAAGGAAGTCGCGATCAGATCACTGAAGTAAGAGCGCCCGCGCCGCACGTGGCCAGGCGGGACAAACCAGGAGCGCGCCCATGAAGACTGGCTCTTCTCGCCGTGAGTTCCTGCAAACGAGCACGGGGGTGGCGGGCGTCGTGCTTGCCTCGAGACGGATCCGCCTCGATCCGGAGCCCACTCCGGAGGCCCCCACGCCCGGGCCCGCGAGCGACCGCCTTCGCTTCGGGATGATCGGCGTGGGCATGCAGGGATCCGGGTTGCTGACGAAGGCCCTCACGCTGCCGGGGGTGGAATGCGCGGCGGCCTGCGATCTCTATGACGGCCGCCATACCCTGGCCAAGGAGATCGCGGGCCCCGGGCTCCGCACCACCCGCCGATACCAGGAACTGCTCGCGGACAAGGAGATCGACTGCATCGTTTCCGCTGTTCCCGACCATTGGCATAAGCAGCTCGTTGTCGACGCCCTGAGCGCGGGCAAGGACATCTACTGCGAGAAACCCATGTCCCACTCGGCCGCCGACGGATTCGAGATGGTAGGCGCGGGCCAGCGCAGCGGCCGGATCGTCCAGGTCGGCTCTCAACGCACGAGCTCGGTGGTCTGCGCCAAGGCCAGGGAGCTGGTCGCCAAAGGGGTCCTGGGAGACCTGTGCATGGTGGAGGGCTCGCTGGGTCGCAATGACCCCGGCGGGGCCTGGGAATATCCGCCCCCCCCCGACCTCTCTCCCTCCAACCTGGACTGGGACACCTGGCAGGGTACCGTTCCCAAACGACCCTTCGATCCCAATGTCTTCGCACGCTGGCGGTGCTGGAAGGAGTACGGCACCGGCGTCGCCGGCGACCTGATGGTGCACTTGATCAGCGGAATGCTCTTCGCTTGGGGGATCAACGAGCCCCCGAAACGCGCCCTCGCCCTGGGCGGCATCCTACGCTGGAAAGATGGGCGGAACATGCCAGACGTTCACGCTTCCCTCTTCGAATACGGAAACGTGCCCGTGTACATCCGCCTGACCTTGGGCACGGAGACGCCCGAGGTCGTGCGCTTCCTAGGCTCCAAGGGGATCCTCGAGCTCACCGAGCGCGGCGTCACCTACTCTCCCCAGGCGGGCGTCGCCACCGGGCCCAGCTACTACGCTTCCGCCTTCCCCCGGGCCATGCGGGAGGAGTACTTCGAGAAGTGGCACCAAGACCATGATCCCCAGCCGGGCCACGAGCCGACGCTGGAAGGTGTCAGTTACTACGGGCCCTCCTACAACGACGTGCGGCCCCACCTCTGGAGGTTCTTCCAGGCCGTGCGCACGCGCCAGAGCGTGGTCCAAGACGCGGTCTTCGGTCATCACGCCGCGCTCGCGTGCCACATGGCGAATGAGTCCTATTTCCGTAAAGGCGCGGTCTCCCTGGACACCGGGACCAAGACCATCAAGAGCTAGCCCGCCCTTGAGGCGCGGTTCGAGGCATCTCCCGGCCCCGGCGCTCCCCCTCCGACATCGGGGGTTCGGGGAGCCGGGAACCGGCCGGCTCCGCATCGTGTCCAACCCGGGATAGAATCGAGCCGCCCTGGAAAGAGAGGTCTCATGACCGCGACCCGCGTGGCGTTGTTGAGCCTGCTCCTGGCCCCCTCCCTCGCCTACGGCCAGAGTTTTGCCCTAAAGGACGGCGACCACGTCGTCTTCTACGGCGACGACATCACCGATGATGGCCAGTACGCCCGTGCGGTCGAAGAGTACGTGGCCACGCGTTTCCCGTCCTGGAACGTCGACTTCTATTACGCGGGGGTCAGCGGGGACAAGGTTGGCGGAGGCGAAGCCGGCTCCTCAGACCTCCGCCTGGACCGCGACGTGATCGCGGCGCACGCCAGCGTGGTCACGGTCATGCTGGGGATGAACGATGGGGGCTACCGTCCCTTCGACCAGGGCCTCCTCGACGCCTACGGGCAGGGCTACCGGCGGATTCTGGGTCGGCTGGCGGATGCCCTTCCCGGGGTCCGGCTCTTTCCCCTCGGGCCGTCGCCCTTCGACGATGTCACGCGTCCACCCGTCTTCGCGGAGGGGTACAACGCGGTCTTGCGCCGTTACGGGAAGCTGGTGGAGGAAGTGGCGAAGGAGCGGGGGGCCAACTTCGTGGACCTCGGTGCGCCCCTCCAGACCGGCCTCGAAAAGTTGAACAGGGTGTCCCCCGCCCTGGCCCGCATGATCATCCCCGACCGCGTGCACCCGGGTCAGGCGGGCCACCTGGTCATGGCCGGCGCCCTCCTCCGGGCTTGGAACGCACCCCCCCAGGTCACCCTCGTGGAGATCGACGCCACCGCGGCGACGGCACACCTCGTGCGAGCGGAGAACACGGAAGTAACAGGCCTCCTAGCCAAAGAGCTGACTTGGACTCAGACGGACAGGGCCCTGCCCCTGCCCGTCCGGTTCGGAGACGCCGACGTCGATCTGGCAGAGACGTTGGGGGCGGGCCTGGAGGCGCTCGACCAGCAGGTCCTGAAGATTACCGGGCTGTCCAAGGGAAGCTACGAACTCCTGATCGACGGCGCCTCTCTGGGACGCTTCTCGGAGACGGAGCTGGGCCAGGGCGTGAACCTGGCCACCCGAGAGACCCCGATGCTGAAGCAGGCGTTGGCCGTCCGGTCGGCCGTCCGCGGCCGACCCCCGGTTCAATTCGTCCGGCGGCGCCTCCTGGTTACCGCGGACAAGGACTCCAAGTTTACGGAAACCGCTACGGCCCTGGAAGGCCTCGACGCCCGGCTCCACCAAGACCAGCGGGCCCGGGCCGTCCCCACCCCGCGCCGGTACGAGGTGCGACGGTCGTATGCCCTCCGCTAGAGCGCTGGTTCCCGGCCCGTCGGGCCGGCCCCCTACTTCTTCGCAATCGTGAGAAGGTTGCGGACCCGGTAACCCTCGGCGTTCTCCCGGGCTACTTTCTCCGCCGCCGCCTTCTGGCCCGCGGTCGGCACCGTGCCCCGGAGGGTCACGGTCTTGGCCTCCGCGTCCGTGTCCACCTCGATGTGGGAGCTGTCGATGTTCCTGGCCGCCACGAGGTGGGCCTTCACGTCCGTGGTTTGCTTCGCCGCCGTCGCCTCGGAGGCCACCTCCTTGGCGCCCGCCTTGACCTTCTCGCCCACATCCTTGGCGCCCTCGGCGACCTTCCCCCCGACCTCCTTGGCGGCCTCGCCGATCTTGGCCCCCGTCTCCTTCGCTTCCGCGCCAATCTTGCGGGCGAGCTCCTTGGCCTCCTGCTGGGCCTTCTCCGCGTTCTGCCGCGAGTCCTCCCTGACGCCCTGGGCCGTGTTGCGGCAGCCGGGCGCCATGGCCAGGGCCGTCGCGGCCAGTGTCCCTAACAGTGCCCGATAGGCTTTCATGATGCCGACCTCCTTCGCTAGTCGGGGCTCCCCGGGGAGCCCACTACCCTAACCGTACGTCCCGCCGCGAGATGGCGCAGTGATTCCGAACACGAGCGCGGTGGTCGCGGGAAGCCGCCGCCCCCGCCCCGGGGTGGTCGACCAGGCGTCTCCGCGAAGGGCCGCCTTGACCGCGCCCTTCATCGCGTACCCGGACGGTCGGGGGGTGGTTCGGGGAGCGCCGGGCTCACCCGCACACCCCCCGGATGGCGCCGGTGCAGAGCGGCTTGGGCGCCGAGCCAGAAAAGGGCCATCGCCGCCACCACCACGAGATTCGTGGGCTGGTACATGCTCATCCCGATCTCCGCGAACCGTTGCTGGGAGAAGAACAGCCCCTGCAGGGCCACCGCCAAGGCGAGGACGGGAACGGTCGGGAGGCGCGCCTCCGCCACCAGGTCACCCAGGTTGCGAAGCGCGGCGGGGAGGACCACGGGTAGCGTGTAGGCGAGCTCCCGCTCGGTGTTGTTGGCGAGGAGGAGCAAGGCATAAAAGAAGGCCACTACCGCGAGCTGGTCGTAGTGCCGACGAGCCACCTGGAGCAGCCGGCCCGGGAAGAGGAACAGGAGGGGAAAGAACACCCCCAGGGAGCCGACCGTGAGCATGTACGGCTGGTTGTCGCTCAGGTGCCGCAGCCGGAAGGCCGTCGTCTCGACCATGTCGGCCAGGAAGTTGTCGGGCTGGTTGGGCACGATGAGGATCCGCAGGCCCACGAAGATGGCGAAGGGCAAGGCGGCCAACGCCAACACCCGCGCGGCCGCCCGCGTGGGCGACGCCCCGCGCTTCAACAGGTGGAGGAAATAGTAGGGATAGACCGCGACATAGTTCTCGCGCACGAATGCGGCGACCACGCTCGGCACGTAGAGGGCACGGGAGCGTCCCTGCCGGATCCAAAGGAAAGCGAGGGCCATCAGGAAGAGGCAGGCGGGATCGGTCATCCAGTACTGGTACTCGTACCACCGGACCGCACCTTGGGTGAGGCCCACCAGGCTTAGCCCCGTCACCCGATAGGGGAGCGAGAAGCCCAGCGCGCCTAGGTAGGCCCAGAGAGCGAGGAGGAAGCCGAAGAGCGAAGCGTTCGTGATCACGAAGAACGCGAGATTGAGGTCGAGCCCGGCGCGGTTGAGGAAGCGGGCGAGCCCGGGAACGAGGATCCGCCAGCAATAGGTCGACTCCTGGGCCAGCTGGGGTCGCCCCTCCGGACCGCGCGCCATCTCGATATAGCGGAGGTGGTCTAACTCTTTGACCTGCTTAGGTTTGTGGAGGAAGCCCAGCCGTGACGAGACCGAGAGTACGTTAACGACCAGGATGAGCAGGCAGAGGAGCACGCCGACACAGACCCCGAAGGCTCGGGTGCGGGTCACGGCCGCCAATCATGACCGATCAGCCGCGCAAGGGGCAAGTTCGGAGCCTCGAATAACCTTCGGGGGTGCGCGGCGCGGGTCTGAATTCGTGGGCACCGGCCTTACTCTCGGGGCCGGTGCCGGTTGGCCAGGCGGGTGAGCGCCTTTAAACCTCAGCGCCGCTCGGATTCCAGCTGTGCGAGAAGCCGCCGCGGCCGGGGGTCCAGGGGGGACAGCGCCGCGAGCTCCTTCGCGTAGCCGATCGCCGCCGAGATCGAGCCCTTATCGCGGCTCATGGTGACGAGGGCAAGCAAGACTTCGGCGTCGCGGGGGTGAGCCCGGTGTGTCTTCCTGAGCACCTCCAGGGCGCGATCGACTTGACCCGCGGACTGGAGGGCCACGGCATAGACGTAGCCGAAGTTAGGTTGGTCGGGACCGAGCTCCGCCGAGCGCGCCAGGAACGCCAGGGCCTCGGGGAGGCGCTTCTGCCTGACGAACCAGAGCCCAAGCGCCTGGTGGAGGCCGGGATCGGTGGGCGCCGCCGCCAATCCTCTGCGGAGCAGTCGCTCCCCCTCGAGGTCTCGCCCCTGGCGTCGGTAGAGGTCGGCGAGGTTGGCGTAGATGGGCGGGAACCGCGGGTTGAGGCGCAGCGCGGTCAGGTACTCCTGCTCCGCCCGGGCGAGCTCCCCCCGCTCGAGGTCCAGAGCGCCAAGGTTGAGGTGGGCCTCGGCCCGGTCGGCGTTGGCTAGCTGGGCCGCGCGGTACTCGGCCAGGGCCGCTGCAAACGCCTTGCCCTGTTCGGGGCTCAGGGGCTCGCGGGGCACCGAAGCGAGCGCCCGGGCGGCGTCGATGCGCACGGTCCGGAGGGGGTCGGTGAGAAGGGGAGCCACGGTGCGCAAGCGGACGTCCGGCGGAAGGGCCTCCGCCGGCCCCAGCGCCGCCATGCGCACCAGGGGATCGGGGTCCCGGAGGGCCCGCTCGACGGCCTCGGTGGCCGCCCCCGGGTATCCCTCCAAGAGGCCGACGGAGGTGGCGCGGGCGATCCCGGGTTGCCCCGCGTCGCCGGCAAGATCGGTCAGGAGCCGCTCCGCCCCCGGCAGACCCGCCCGCCCCGCGTGGAGCGCTTCGCCGTAATGGAGCGGGCGGGGTGCCCCGCGTGGCCACCATCGGGCGTGGGCCTCCGCCGCCCAGGCGGACGAGCGGTCCTGGTGGCAGTCATTGCACGCGTTGGGAGTGCCGATGCTCAGCGAGAGGTCGGGTCGGGGGACGCGAAAGCTGTGGTCACGGCGGGGGTCGACGACCATGTACTTCCGGGAAGGCATGTGGCACGCGACGCAGCTGGCCCCCGCGGAGGCGGGTCGGTGAAAGTGATGGGAGGGGGTGTTGAACCTCTCCTCCCGATGGCAGCGGGCGCAGACCGCATCGGGGGAGACGGGTATTTTGAGGCTGTGCGGGTCGTGGCAGTCGCTGCAAGCAACCCCCTCGCGGAACATCTTGCTCTGTAGGAAGGAGCCGTACTCGTAGACCTCGTCCTTGATCTGGCCGTCCGCGTGGTAAAGGGCCTCCTCGAGAAGGGCCGGGCGGTGGGTGTCCAGGAGGGGCCGGCCATAGGCGTATTCCGCGCTCACCACGGAGCGGCGGGCGTGGCAGCGGGCGCATGTCTCGAGCTCGGTGTGCGACGTCCGTGGCCGGCTGCGCCTCGCGATGCCCCCCGCGAGGTCGAACTCCCAGGTAGCGGGAAGGGGTTCCTTCAGCCTCACGACCAGGCCATTGCGGGGGTCGTCCTTCTTGACCCGGCCGGACCTGACCGCCTCCCCCCAGTCGAGGTGAGCGGAGCCGGGGCCATGGCAGGCTTCGCACGACACGTTGATCTCGGACCAGGTCGTCTGGTAGGTGTCCGTTGCCAGCTGGTAGCCCTTCCTCACGTTGGTCGAGTGACACTCGGCGCACATGAAGTTCCAGTTCTGGTAGGGGCCCGTCCAATGAAGAATGTCGCCGTGCGGGATCTCTTCTTCCGGGTGGAGGTGGAACCAGCGCTGGCCGCCCTCCTTGAGGGACCTCGCGTCCCAGCAGATGGTCAGGGCCTGGTAGCGGCCGCCGGGAAACGCGATCAAGTACTGCTGCAGGGGGTACACCCCGAAGGTGTAGGCGATCTCGTACTCATGCAGAGCACCGTCGGGTCCGTCTGTCCGCACGAGGAACTTGTCGTTCTTCCGGTAGAAGGTGGAGGTCACGCCGTGGGACGTGAATCGGCGGCCCCCAAAGTCACCGAGCACGGTCGTCGCGTCCGCCACCTGCATGGCGAGCTCGTGGTGCGAGCCCCGCCACCGAGCCTCCTCCCTGGGATGGCACCTTGCGCAGGCCGGACCGCCCACGAAGCGGGCGGGGCTCGCCTGGGATTGGCCCACGGCCGATACTCCGACCTGCGGGCCGGCCCCGTGCGTCATCCACCAAGCCACGAGCCCGATCGCCGCCGCCCCTCCCACGACGGCGGCACCAAGGGCCCTCTTGCTCATCGGCGCCATCATAGCTGGGCGGGCTGGCCCCGGCGTAGAATCGAGGGGTCGCGCCCGGTCCCAGGAGGCATCAGATGCCCTGCCCATCCCGCCGCGCCGGAATCACTCTTTCTCTGGGTCTGATCGTCTCGGTCCTGGCCTTCGCGGAGGCGGGGGGGCTCAGGTACCCCGAGGCGCGGAAGGCCGCGATCGTGGACGACTACCACGGCACGAAGGTGGCCGATCCCTACCGGTGGCTGGAAAAAGCGGACGACCCGGAGACGCAACGCTGGGCGGAAGCCGAGAACGCCCTCACCCACTCCCTTCTGGAGGGCCCCCCCCGGGAGGCGATCAAGAAGCGGCTCCAAGAGCTCTACGACTACCCGCGCGTCGGCCTGCCCGAAGCGCTGAACGGCCGATATTTCTACACCCGCAACTCGGGGCTACAAAACCAGTCCGTTCTCTTCGTGCGCGAGGGCATCGCGGGGCCCGAGCGCGTTCTCCTCGACCCCAATACCCTCAGCCCGGACGGAACCGTGGCCCTGACCATGACCTCCGTCACCCGGGATGGCAGCCTCATGGCCTACACCCTCTCCCGGAGCGGCAGCGACCGGCAGGAGATCTTCGTGCGTGAGGTCGCCACCGCGCGGGACCGTCCCGATCATCTCCTCTGGGCCAAGTTCACGAGCCTTGCCTGGACACCGAACAACGACGGCTTCTACTACACCCGCCACCCCGTCCCGGGAACCGTGCCCGCGGGGGACGAGAACTACTATGCCAAGCTCTACTACCACCGGCTGGGGGAGCCCCAGGAGAAGGACGCCCTCGCCTTCGAGAGGACGGAAGCCAAGGACATCGGGCTGGGCGCGGATGTCACCCGCGACGGCCGCTTCCTGATCCTCACTTCTTACAGAGGCTCGAGCGGCAACAGCGAGATCCACATCCTCGACCGCCGAGTGGCGGGGTCGAAACCCTTCCTTCTCTTCTCGGGGTTCGAGCACCGGCGGATCTACATTGCGGCGCTGGAGGGCCGCCTGTACTTCCGGACCGACGAAGGGGCGCCCTTGGGCCGCGTGGTCTCTGTGGACCTGGGCAAAGGGGAGAGGGAAGCCCGCGAGGTCCTGCCAGAAGGCGCCGATTCCCTTTCCGAGGTGGCCCTGGTCAATCGGCGGCTCGCGGTTGTGCGCCTCCACAACGCGAGCCATCGCGTGCTCTTGCACTCCCTCGACGGGAAGCTCGAGCGAGAGATCGAGCTGCCGGATCTGGGCTCGGTCGGCGGCCTCAGCGGCGAGCCCGAGGACCACGAGCTCTTCCTGGGCTTCGGCTCCTACACCCACCCCGGAACGCCCTATCGCTACGACTTCGCGCGAGAGCGGCTGACCGAGTTCGAGCCCGTTCGCGGGAAGGCGGACGGCGGGGCCTACCAGACGAGCCAGGTCTTCTTCCCCTCCAAGGACGGCACCCGGGTCTCCATGTTCCTGGTGCACAAGAAGGGCCTGGCCAAGGACGGCCATCGACCCACCCTGCTCTACGGCTACGGTGGCTTCAACATCAGCGAGACTCCCGTCTACAGCCCGTCGCGCTTCGTCTGGCTCGAGCGGGGGGGCGTGCTGGCCGTCGCCAACCTACTCGGGGGCGGGGAGTACGGCGAGGCTTGGCATCAGGCGGGAATGCAGGAACGCAAGCAAAACGTCTTCGACGACTTCATCGCGGCCGCGGAGTGGTTGATCGCGAACGGCTATACGCGGCCGTCCAGCCTGGCCATCCAAGGGGGCAGCAATGGCGGCCTCCTCGTCGGGGCGGCCATGGTGCAGCGACCGGAGCTGTTCGGGGCGGTGGTCTGCCAAGTGCCGGTGGCGGACATGCTGCGCTACCACCTCTTCACGGTGGGGCGCTTCTGGATCCCGGAGTACGGCTCCTCGGAGGACCCGCAGCAGTTCGCGTTTCTCTACCGCTACTCGCCGTACCATAACGTCAAGGAGGGCGTGGCTTACCCCGCTACCCTCGTCACCACCGCGGACACGGACGACCGAGTGGCTCCCGGCCTGGCCAAGAAGTTCGCGGCCCGGTTGCAGTCCGCGGCCGGGGGCCAGCGGCCGATCCTGATCCGCATTGAAACCAAGGCGGGTCACGGCGGGGGCAAGCCCGTCTCCAAGCAGATCGACGAGCAGGCGGATGTCTACCGCTTCTTGCTCTGGCAGGTCGGCGAAAGCTGACGATCGGGGGCGGCCGCCGCCCGCGAGTCGACTGTCCTGCGAAGCCGGCCGGTCTCCCGCGATGCGGGGAGGCGGGAGCGCGCGCTGGAGGTTGTCCTAGCCCCCGCCCACCTTGCGAGTGGCGTTCACCCGTTGGAAGCCGCGGGTGTTTGCGGACGCTCTCTTCCACGGCTGCGTCGTGGTGTGCCTTGGGGGCGCCGTCGGCGCCGGGGTGGCCGCCCCCGCCTCCGGGGCGGGCGCTTCCTCCGCGGCCTTGGCCCGGGCCAGGCGCTCTGCGGCCTCGTCCTTGGCCAGACAGCATTGCTTGTACTTGCGCCCCGAGCCGCAGTGGCAGGGATCATTGCGGCCGAGGGAGCGCGCGGTTGCGGGTTCCAAGGAAGCCTCCTTCACTCCCCCACTTTACTACGGGTCGAAGGCCCCGTGCCATCCTCGCCCGGGCAGAAGCCCGCTCTGACCCCTGGCCCTGTTTCGTGGGAACGTGGCGGGAAAGGCCGGGACTCCTGCGGGAGGCAGGCCCCGAGCCGGCTACCGGCGCCCGTAAGGCCAGAGTTGGCGGCTCAGGCCCCGGCGCTTGCGGCCAGGGCGGGCCGCCCCGTCTGCAGAAACCAACGGTCGAGCAGCACATGCCGCGTGAGCCAGCGGGTGGATAGCAGCCGGTCCAAGAGCAGGGCTAGAAGTCCAGGGGGCAGGGCCGCGGTCAAGCTCCGGACTGGCCCCCGGCGGCCGAAGCGCGCCTCGATGGCCGACCGATAGGGCTGCAGATCCTCGCGTCGATAACGGCCTCCCGCCGCCAGCACCGCCCGCGCCCCCAACAAGCCGGACTCGACGGCCGGCCGGATGCCTTCGCCACTCAAGGTGTGAGCAAGCCCCGCCGCGTCGCCCAGGAGCATGACGCCATCATCGATGAGCGGGCGGGGGGCGGTGGGATACAGCAGGTAGGCATGCCCCCGCCACCGGTCGGGGAGGTCGGCCACCCGGCCCTGAGCGGTCAGGTCGCGCACGAACGCGCTCACCTGGGCGGCCAACCGCTGGCGGTCTAGACGGCCAAAGCCAACGTTGAGAAAGTCTCCCTTCCGGAAGCACCACCCATAGCCCTTCCCGTCCGGGCAGAAGTAAAGCTCGGGCACCTCGGCCTCCACCCGGCAGCGCGAGAGCTGCCCCGAATCCATGCGGAACTCGACCTCCTGGGCCACCACCACGGGCTCGGCCTCGGGGCCGCTCCCCAGCATGCGCGCCACCGGACAGAAATGGCCCCCCGCTCCCACCAGTAGGGGGGCGCGGACCTCGTCGTTCACTTCCCACATCCCCGCAGAGTGCCTCAGGCGGGTCACCGCGAACTCGCTCATCACCGTCGCCTGGGAGCGCTGCAGCAAGTAATGGTCAAACTCGCACCGCCGGATGCCGAAGCTCACCGGCTTCCCGTAGAGGGTCTCCAGCGCGGGACGCCCGATCCGGCCCGTCCGGAGCCCGGTGATGGGCTGGAACACGCGCCCTTTCTGGTAGTCCTCGGTGTCCAGGCGCAAGTCATCCAGGACCGCGGGCGTGATCCAGCCCCCGCAGGGCTTGTCCCTGGGCAAGGTCGCGCGCTCGAGCACGACCACCTCCAGGCCGGCCTCCCGGAGCTTCCACGCGCAGGTGGAGCCAGCGGGGCCCCCGCCGACGATCACAGCGTCGTAGGCGCGCATGCGTCGCTCAGGGGATGGGTTCGGTATAGAGGTGGGCGCGGGTCCAAGGGATCTCGTTCGTCACCCCGCGCGCGAAGGCGATCTGGAAGAGCTGCATCGAGCCGCTCCGGAACGCGGCCTCCGAGCCTGCGAGGTACAACCGCCAAGCGCGCAAGAAAGGGACGCCGAAGTGGGCGGCTACCGTCTCCGCGGCTGCCTCCAGCCGGCGACGCCAGTGCTCGAGCGTCCGCGCGTAGTGCAGCCGCAGGTTCTCGACGTCGAGGACCGAGAAGTCGAAGGGAGAAAGCACGCCGTCCACCACCTCGGTCAAGGAGGGAGGGTAGGCGCCCGGAAAAATGCGCCGTTCTATCCAGGCGTTCAGGGGAGCGGGACGGTTGCGGCCGATGAAATGTAGGAGTCCCCGGCCCCTCTCCGGCTCCAGTGACCGATCGATCACCTCCCCGAGCGTCCGGTAGTTCTCGAGGCCGACGTGCTCGACCATGCCGACGGAAACGAAGGCGTCGAATCGCCCCCGGATGGCCCGGTAGTCATCCTCACGGAACTCCACGCGGTGGCTTAGGCCATCCTCTTCGGCCCGCCGCCGGGCGTGCTGTATCTGCTCGCGGGAGATGTTGAAGGCGGTCACGGTGGCGCCGTAGGCGCGGGCCATGTGCAGAGCCAGGGCACCCCAGCCGCATCCCGCCTCCACCACCCGGTCCCCCGGCTTCAGGCCGAGCTTGCGACAGACGTGGTCCATCTTGGCCCGTTGCGCCACTTCCAAGCTGTCGTCGGGGCTGGGGAAATAGGCGCAGGTGTAGAGCATCTCCTCGTCCAGCCAGAGCCGGTAGAAGTCGTTCCCGAGGTTGTAGTGATGGTGCACGTTCTCCCGCGCCGCACCCAGGCCGTGGTTCCGCGGACGCGGGCGACGCCGCCCTCCCCGGCGCGGCGCGTCCACTACCCGGTCGATGCCGACCAGGGCCGCCACGAGGTCCCCTTCCACCGCGAGGTTCCCGGAGGCATAAGCCTCACCGAACGCGAACTCCGGGTCGCGCAGAACGGAGAAGAGAGCCCGGCGGTTGCGAAAGCGGACGCGGGCGACCGGCGGCTCGGGGGCCGCGAGGCGCTCCGTCCCATCCCAGAGTGCGAGGCGGATGGGCACGCCCGCCAGCGCTTTGGCCAGCCGGGCAAGCAGCCAACGATCGAGGGCGCCCGCCCGCCCCTCCGCCTCCCAGCCCTTCTCTTGGCCCGCCCCGCGCAAGCCTGGGAAGCCCTCGCCCAGCGCAGCTCTCATGAAGCGCTCCTCATGCGCTCAGCCTCCACTCTACCCCCGCGGACGTTTCCTCGCGGAGGCGGCCTGCTCTCGCAGCTCCTTCTCAGCGCGGAGCCAATCTTCCTGCTCGTGCCCAGGCTCGCCACCGCGGGCGAGGTATATCTCGTACGCCCGGCGAGCGACCTCGTCCGCGGGCGGGGCCCCGGTCGGTGGGGGCGGAGAGGCTTTCTTCTGCGGATTCTCTTTCATGGCCGACCTCCTCATTCTATCTGCCCCCGGTCCCGTCCAGTGGAACTCCCAACCGGGGCCCGGCCAACACGCTCGACTGCCACCCTAGGCGATGCCGACAGCCTCTCCGTTCCTTTGGACTTGGAAGAATACCCCCTTCCGCGGAAAACAGTCGTCAAAATCTTTGCCGCACCATTGATCACGCGAATGTCGAACGCGGGCGGCGGGACTCGGTCCCCCGCGCACCCCTGGGCGGGCGCGGACGGGATGGCGGTTCTCAGACGATCGGCGACCCCGCGTCGGGCGAGCCCTCGAGGGTGGCCGCCACCAAGCGCAGGCCCTTCTCCAACTCGGCCCGGTCGCGGGCCGCACCCAGGCAGAGACGGACCGCGTGGGGAACGCTGCTGCGCCCCACCACGAAGGCCTCCGCGGGCGTGACGGCCACTCCGCGGAGGCGGGCCTGGGCCACGAAACTGTCGCTCCGCCAGGGCTCCGGGAGAGACAGCCAGAGATGGTAGGCGTACGGGTGGGCCCGGTACTCGCTCCCCCCCAGGATCGCGCGGGCCAGGGTCTGACGGGCCGCGGCCTCCCGCCTGCGGGCTTCCAGGATCGTGTCCGCCGTGCCCTCCCGGATCCAGGCGGAGCAGATCGCGGCCATGAGGGGCGCGGACGCCCAAGTGGTGGCGCGCAGGTTCGCCGCCAGCCGACCCACCATCGCGGGGGGGGCGAGCACGTAGCCAATGCGCAAGCCAGGGGCCAACGTCTTGGACATGCTCGTGACGTAGTAGCTGATCTCGGGGGCCAGGGCGGCGACGGGGAGCGGACGCTCCCGCGGCAGCAGGGCGTGCAGGTCGTCCTCCACTATGGCCACGCCGTGGGCCTCGGCGATGGAGGCGATCTCCCGACGCCGCTCCGCCGGCATCACGGCTCCGGTGGGATTCTGAATGGTGGGCACACAATAGAGGGCCTTCGCACCCGTGCTTTGGCAAGCGGCCGCGAAGGCGTCGGCGCGCAGACCGTAGTCATCCAGGGGCAGGCCCTGCAAGCGCAGGTGCAGCAAGTTGGCCGCCGCCTTCAGCCCCGGGAAGGTCAGAACCTCCGTCAATACGAGGTCTCCCGGCTTGAGGAGCGTGGCCAGAACCGTGGTCAGACCGTGCTGGCCCCCTCCGCAGACCAGCACTTGCTCCGGCCGTGCGGGAAGGCCGGTGCGGGCGATCCAGGCCGCGCCCGCCTCGCGGTCCGGGGAGTTGCCCGCTTCGGCCGGATAGTCGAGCAGGGCGGCGAGGTCCGCCCGGCTCGCGAGGGAGCGGAGCGTGTCCTGTAGGCTCCGCAGGTGGGGCTCGTCCATGGCCGGGGGCGGGAGGTTCTGGCTCAGGTCCACGGGTCTGGGCCGGCCGAGGTCCCCGCGCGTGGGGGGGGTCATCTCGGTCCCGCGATAGCGGACGAACGTGCCCCGGCCCACCTCGCCCGAGAGCAGGCCCCGGCGCGCGGCCTCGACGTAACCCCGGCTCACCGTTCCCACCGTGACACCCAGCCGGTCAGCTAGGTCGCGGTGGGTCGGTAGCCGGCTGCCCGGCTTGAGCTGGCCCGAGGCCACGTCGTCGGCGATCGCGTCCGCGATCGCGAGGTAGCGGGGTCCCCGCCGCTTGTCCAGGTGCGGCAACCAAATTGTCATGGTGACAATCTAGCTATTGACACCCAATAAAGTCAAGACTACATTGAGAATGGTTGGAAACCTAGTCAAGTCTGCCGTTATTGTATCGATACAATGGAGCGCTGAGCATGGAGGAGAGAAAGACGGGAACGCCGACCTTGAAAACCGGGCTCGCGGAGATGCTCAAGGGTGGCGTGATCATGGACGTCACCAATGACGTCCAGGCCCGGATCGCCGAGGACGCCGGGGCGGTGGCCGTCATGGCCCTGGAGCGCGTCCCCGCCGACATCCGTCGGGACGGGGGCGTGGCCCGAATGGCGGACCCCGCGATCATCGCGCGGATCATGGAAGCGGTCACGACCCCGGTCATGGCCAAATGCCGAATCGGGCACTTCGCGGAGGCCCGGGTCCTGGAAGCGCTCGGCGTGGACTTCATCGATGAGAGCGAGGTATTGACCCCCGCCGACGAGGCGCACCACGTGGACAAGTTCGCATTCAAGGTCCCTTTCGTCTGCGGTTGCCGGGATCTAGGCGAGGCCCTGCGGCGGATCGGGGAAGGGGCCGCCCTCATCCGGACCAAGGGCGAGGCGGGTACGGGGAACGTGGTGGAGGCGGTGCGCCACATGCGCGCGGTGATGTCGGGAATTCGGCGCCTCACGGTTCTGGGGCCCGAAGAGCTGATGGCCGAGGCTAAGGCTCTGGGCGCGCCCTACGAGCTTGTGCGTCTGGTGGCGGCCGAGGGTCGGCTCCCGGTCCCGAACTTTGCGGCCGGCGGCATCGCCACGCCTGCCGACGCTGCCCTCATGATGTCGCTCGGCGCGGAGTCGGTCTTCGTCGGCTCCGGCATATTCAAATCCTCGGACCCCGCCAAGCGCGCGAGGGCGATCGTGCGGGCCACCACCCACTATCAGGACCCGGCGGTGGTGGCCGAGGTCTCTCGGGGCCTCGGCGAGGCCATGGCCGGCCTGGAGACCACGGGCCTGCCCGAATCCGAACGGCTGCAGACCCGAGGCTGGTGAGATGGCGGTCTTTGGCGTGCTGGCCCTGCAAGGCGACTTCGCCGCTCACGCGGCGGCTTTGCGTGAGGTCGGAGCCGCCGTGCGTGAGGTGCGGCGGGCGGGGGACCTGGCCGGCCTCGCCGGCCTAGCCCTGCCCGGCGGCGAGAGCTCAACCCTGCTGAACCTCATGCAAGACGAGCCCTGGTTCCCGGCGCTGGAGCGGCTCCACGATGAGGGGGGGGCATTCTTGGGCACTTGCGCGGGGGCCATCCTGCTCGCGCGCGAGGTCCAGCCGGCCCAGCCCAGCTTGGGCTTTCTCGACGCAACCGTGGTCCGCAACGCCTACGGACGACAAGTGGACTCCTTCCAGGCGCGGATCGAAGGCCCTGGGCTCGGGGAGCCCCTGGAAGCGATCTTCATCCGCGCTCCCCGCTTCCGGGGGCTGGGGCCGACGGTGGAGGTGCTGGCCCGGCTGGCAGAGGAACCGGTGCTCGTCCGCCAGGGCCGCGTCCTGGCCGCCACCTTCCACCCCGAGCTGACGCGATCCCGGGGCCTGCACCGCCTCTTCGTGGAGATGGCAACCACCCGTGCCAGCCGCGCCCCCGAGCCCACGGCCCTCCTGCGATGACCCTGCGCTTCGAGACCCTCGCCGTGCACGCGGGCCCGGGACCGGACGGGTCGACGGGCGCCGTGGCTCCGCCCATCCATTTGGCCACCAACTTCGCCCGCGATCCCTCCGGCACGCCCCTCGGGGGCCACACCTACATCCGCGAGTCGAACCCCACCCAGGCCCACCTCGAGCAGGCGCTGGCACCGCTGGAGGGGGGAGCGGCAGCGCTGGTCTTCGCCTCCGGCATGGCCGCCGCCGTGGCCCTCTTGCAGACCCTGGAGCCGGGATCCCACGTCGTGTTCCCAGACGACGCCTACTACGGCTACGGGGTGGCGGCCCGCGAGTTTCTGCCCCGCTGGGGCATCCACGCCTCGATCGTGGACATGAGCCGGCTCTCGGACCTGGAGAAGGCCCTGCGGGCGGAGACGCGCCTCGTGCTCCTCGAGACCCCGTCTAACCCGCTGATGAAAGTGGTGGACCTTGCGGAGGCGATCCGCATCGCCCGCTCCCGGGGGGCGCAGACCCTCGTGGACAACACCTTCGCCACTCCCGCCCTCCAGCAGCCCCTCGGCCTCGGGGCGGACGTCGTGTTGCACTCCACGACCAAGTACTTCGGTGGCCACAGCGACGTTCAGGGAGGCGCCCTCATCTTCGCCCGGCGCGACGCGACCCTTGAAGCGGTCACGCACGTGCGCCATATCCTGGGTGCGGTAGCTTCGCCCTTTAACTCTTGGCTCGTCCTGCGCGGGCTGCGCACGTTGGCCTGCCGCATGGCCGCTCAGAGTGCTAACGCCCTTCTCGTGGCCCGGGCCCTGAGCCCACATCCCGCGGTATCTGCCGTTCACTATCCCGGCCTGGAGTCGGACCCCGGCCACGCCCTGGCGCGGCGGCAGATGAAGGCGTTCGGGGCCATGCTCTCGCTGCGGCTCAAGGGGGGGCGCGAAGCGGCCCTGCGCGCGGTAGCGCGCGCTCAGCTATTGGTGCGGGCCACCTCGCTAGGGGGGGCGGAGAGCCTGATCGAGCACCGCGCCACCAGCGAGGGCCCGGGCTCGACCGCCCCCCCGGAGCTGGTTCGGCTGTCCATCGGCCTCGAACACCCGGACGACCTGATCGCCGATCTCCGCCAGGCTCTCGACTGAGCGTCCGCGTCCCGACGCGCCCGACCGCGTAGCAACCCCCTAACCCCAGCCCGCGGCGGAGCGGAGCCAGCTGTGGACCGAGACCACGAGGGCAACGCCCAAGTCCCCGCGCCCGAACCCCGCCCGAGGGTCAGGCGAGCGAGGCGAGGGCCGTGGCCAGGCGGGGTAATGCCGCCTCAATGTCGGCCTCACCGACCGCGCCCACGCTCAGCCGGAACCAGCCATCCTCGTCCAGAGCGCCGAAGGCCTGGAAGGGAACGAGGGCGATGCCCGCCGCCTGCAGCACGAAGCGCCGCACCTCCTCGTTGGTCCGCAATACCGCGCCCGCTGGGGTTCGCCGCCCGAAAGGGTGGAGGCGGGCGGTAAGGTAGATGGCGCCCATGGGGGGGACGCTCTCCACGGGCAAGCCGGCGGCCTTTAAGGCCTGGAGGCCGTCGTGGAGCCGGGCGAGCCGGGCCTGAACGTTCTGCTTGAAGGTGGCGTGGAACGTGCGGATGCTGGAGGTGTCGTCGAGAAGCCCGACGGTGGCGACTTGTTCGGCGCGCGGGGCCCAGGCACCGACGTGGCCGAGCACCGCCGACATCCGGCTCATCACGTCCACCGGCCCCACCGCCCATCCCACCCGCAAGCCGGTGGCAGCGAAGGCCTTGCTGATCCCGTCCACGAAGATCGTGTAACGAGCGATCTCCGGCCGGAGCTGCGGGGGGGTCACGTGGACGGTTCCGCCGAAGCACAACATCCAATAGATCTGGTCATACATCAGGTAGAGCGGCCGCTCCCCCCTCGGGCCGCGGGCTTCGTTCTCCGCGATCACCGCCTCGCAGATGCCGTCTAGGGCTTCGGCCGTGATGGCGGTGCCGGCGGGATTCAGGGGCGAGTTCAGGCACAGGAGGCGGGCCCCGCGGAGGGAGCTCGCAAGGTTCTCCCGGGTGGGCAAGAAGCGCTCCTGGGGCCGGCAGGGCACGGGGACCCCGACCGCTCCTACCAGGTGCGCATAGTGGTTGTTGTTCCAGCTCGGCACCGGGTAGACCACGCGGTCCCCGGGATCGCAGACCGTCCGGTAGAGGCAGTAGATCAGGGGCCGCGCTCCGCCCGCGATCAGCACGGCCTCTTGGGGGTAGAGAAGGCCAAGCTCCCGTGCGTAGAAGCGCCCCACCGCCCGCCGAAGCTCAGGCACGCCGTTCGCGGGAGGGTAGTTGGTCTCGCCTTTGTTCAGAGCCTCGCAAATGCCGGTGGAGAGCCGCGCGGGGATCGGGAAATGCCGGGAGCTGAAGTCTCCTACCGTGAGGTCGCAGACGGGCTGACCGCCGGCGACCAGGGCGCGGATCTCTCCCGAGATGCGCAGGATCTCTGAGCCCACCAGACCGGTTGCCATCTTGGAGATGCGGGCCCCGGGGTGGAGCCCGGGGTCGCGGGCGAAATCGCCGAGATCGGTGGGAAGGGGCGGATCGGTCATCGCTGCACTATGCCACAATCCCTCCGGGCTCGAGCTCCTCGACGGGGACACAGGGTCCAACCCCTCACGGCCGTGCCGGTTTGGGTTATGATGCCCGCCGTTTCTCGAAAGGGAGATCCCAATGCCTGAGCTCCGACGCCTGGCCTTCACCCTCCTCGCCCTCGGCGCCGCGGTAGGGACCCTCGCGCAAGAACCTGACTTCGACAAGGTGGAAGTCTCCACTACCAAGGTGGCGGAGGGCGTCTTCATGCTCGTAGGGGCCGGCGGGAACATCGGCGTTTCCGCGGGCGGCGACGGGGTGTTCCTCATCGACGACCAGTACGCTCCCTTGACCCCCAAGATCAGGGCGGCGGTGGCGGCCATCAGCGACAAGCCCATCCGTTTCGTCGTCAACACCCACTGGCACGGCGACCACACGGGCGGCAACAAGGACCTGGGCGAGGCGGGAGTCCTGATCGTGGCCCACGAGAACG
>DATMQU010000460.1:0-6321 GCA_035566715.1 Vicinamibacteria bacterium | reverse complement strand
CTCCCCTCGAAGACGCCTTGAAACAATCGGTTGTATTCCGGAATGGCCCCGAGGCGGGCGCTAAGAAGGTCCGCGGACATATTCATCTCCGCCGCCGCCAGGAGCGGACCCTCGGCTTGCTGCTCAAGACTCGAGGCCCGGCCGTCCCAGAACTGGTGGTGGTTGTAAGCGGCATTCAGAACGCTGGGGGAACGACGAGCCAATTCCCTTCCCTCAAAACCCAACGCGCGCGGCCTCCCATCCGAAAACCCCTTCTCCGGGTCGTGACAGGACGCACAGCTCTGGATGCGGTCCCGCGAGAGGCGGGCGTCGAAGAAGAGCTTCCGGCCCAATTCGACCTTGGCTTCGCCTTGAGGGTTGTCAGCGGAGACCGGGACGGGCGGAAGCGGACCCAGTTCGCCCGGAAGCCGCGTCATCCCATCCAGCGCGTCGATCGTGAGTGCGACCGGCTCTGGTGGCGTGGACTCGCAGGAGCCGACGGGGCCGACAAGGGCCTGGGCGCTCGTCAGACAGGCCAGAAGGACCCATTGTCCGACCCGCCACGCGTGCGGAGTAGGAGTGACCTCCGCGGCCCCTCCCGCGCTCATTGCGCTCTCGCCAAGGAGAGCCCGAGGATGAGGTCTCCATTCTGGGGGACGTTGATCCACTGCTCGAGCTCGGGAAGGCCCTGCGCCCAGGCATGCATGCGGTAGGCGCCCGCGGGGACGTTCGTGATCTCGTAGCGGCTCCCGATTGCGGTGAGCGCATAGTAGGAATTCGGGACGACCACGATCCTCGCGGTCATCCGGCGGTGGATCGAGCACCGGACGTCCACCGTGCCCACCCGATCGAAGGTGACTTGCCTTGTCCCGCCCTTGGGGTAGATCCCGAGGTTGAAGAGCTTGGCGGGGGAGGAAGAGTAGACGTTGTGGGCCACGTCGTCCTCGTTGGGCATGTCCACCGTCTGGCCGACCACGACCACGAGCAGGGGTGAGGAAAACTGGACGTTTCTCTGCGAGAGGACCGGTCTCGCCTTGGGGAGGGCGGAGGCGCTGGGCCCGTCAATCCACACGGCCGCGGGGAGGGTGGGTTGGAGCTCGGACGAGCCGTGCTTGGCCGACGGTGCCTCCAGCGTGACGAGCCCCTTGATGGTTCCGGCCCCCGCCGGGCCGGCCCCGCCGACGAGAATCGCCGCGGCAATGGAGCAAAGAGTCCGTCGCCGCCCGCCCGGCCGGTGACCCTCAGAGCGAAAATGCTTCACATCATCCTCCCCGTGGCTGGGTGCTTCATGGAGTGCCCCTGCCCTCACCCCCCAAAAGAGCAAGCGATGTACCAACCAGGAAGCCTCTTTCCAAAGGCTTTAGCTCCACGACTGAGCACGGGCCGGGCGAAATTCCTGCCTCTGACCGGGCGTTCTGCCGTGCCTGCGCGCGACCGGCCCGAAGGGATGGCGTGCCACCCTTTCGGAGGACTTGGCGGCTCCGGCCACCGGTGCAACAGGCGCCGCGAGCAGCGGGGAGGGAAGGCCGGGCGAGACGAGGGCGGTCGGGGCGGACGTATCCTCCGGCCGGCGGAAGCGCTCTGGGGCAGGTCTGATATCATCGAAAAAAGGAGGTCTCCCGCCACCATGGTGGAAACGCGCGAACCCCTGGACCACCTCATCACCTCGCCCCGGCGCTTTACCGCCGAGACCACCTTCCCGCGGGCGGGGGAGATCCGGCTCTACGACACGACTCTCCGGGACGGGGAGCAGACCCCGGGTGTTGCCTTCACTCCCGAGCAGAAGTACGAGCTGGCGGGGATGCTCTCCGATGCTGGCGTCCACATCATCGACATGGGCTTCCCCTCCGCGGCTCCGTCCGAGCGGCGGGCGCTGGAGTTGATCCTGGAGGGAAAGAAGAGGGGGCGGATCCGGCCCGACCTCGAGATCATCGTAATGTGCCGGTCCAACGCCCGCGACATCGACGTCACCCTCGACACTCTCAAGAGGATGGGGGCCCGGCCCTCCGACTGCACGTTCTTCATCTTCACCTCCGGCTCCGACCTCCACCTGAAGTACAAGATCGGCAAGACGCTGCTCCAGCTCGAGGGCCGGCGGCCGGAGGAGTGGCTGGACCTGCCCGTCTCCTTCTACCGCGAGGCCAACATCAAGATGGCCTGCGCGGCCATCACCCACGCCCGCGACCGGGGGGTGACGGAGATCGAATTCGGGGGCGAAGACGGGTCGCGCGCCGACGTCAACTACCTGATCGAGCTGGCCCGGGCCTGCTACCGGGCGGGGGGCACGCGCTACTCATTCCCGGACACGGTGGGATTCTTCGCCCCCGAGGGTGTCGACTACTACATTCCGAAGCTGGTGGCCGCCTTCCCCGCCAAGCCTCTCGTCGTCCACTTCCACAACGACTTCGGGCTGGGGGCGTACAACACCGTGCGCGCCCTCCATCATGGGGCCACCGTTCCCACCTGCACCGTGAACGGCCTCGGGGAGCGGGCGGGGAACGCCCCCCTCCACACCACGGTGATGATTCTGAAGGAACTCTACGGCATCACCATCCCCGGGTTTCACTACGACATGCTCTGGGCCCTCCGGCGGAAGGTAGAGGAGTTCAGCGGCCTCCCCGTGGGGGCGGGGGAACCTATCATCGGCCACAACGTGTTCAGCCACGAGACCGGCATCCACACCGCGGGGATCACCATCCATCCCGCCATTTACCAGGTGATCGAGCCGGAGTCCGTGGGCGGGCACCTCCGTTTCCTCTTCGGGAAGCACTCGGGGGCCCTCGCCATCGAGGCCACCCTGGAGCAGCACAAGGATGAGCTGCAGGCGGCGGGGGTGCAGATCACCCCCCGCCTGGTGCAGGTGCTGCTGCGCCTGGTCAAGGAGGTCCGGGAGAAGAAGGCTCTGGTCTCTCAGCACCTGGACGGTGTCCGCAACTACTACTCTCATCTCGAGCGTCTGGGCCTGACCGAGCAGGATCTGCTGGCCTACGCCCTCGTGCTCGGTCGGGAGTCGGAGCCGGGCGCCTGATTTTTGGGGAAAGAGAAGCAGGACGCGTCCCCGGGCACGCCGAGCGGAGGTCCGATCGTGGACATCCGCGTGCGCTGGAGGGCGGGCCAGGTGGCCTTGGCCCTGGCCGGGATCATGACCGCGGCGGCCCTCCTGCGCCCCTTGGGTCCCCACGCCTCCCCTAGGCTCCGGCTCGCCGTCAGCCTGGGTCTGGGCCTGGGGGTAGCGGGAACCGCGCTCCTGGCCAGCCTGCGCGGGCACGGCAAGGCGGAACCGCTCGCCTTCTACGCCTTTCTCACCCTCTGCACGGACGCCCTCGGCCAGCTGTTGGCACCGCTCGGCTGGCCGGTGTGGCCGCTGATGGTCCTGCTCGTGGGCGCGGTGGCGGTGGCGGAGACACTGCCCGTGGCCCTGGGCCTGGCCGCTCTCGTTTCCCTCCTGACCGCCGCCGACGCGGCCCCCACGCGCTTCGCGGTCTGGCGACCCGCCGCCGCCGCCGCCCTCGGCTACGCCGCGCTGGTGCTGGCCCTGAACCGGGCGCTCCTCGGCGAGAAGCGGCGGCTCTCCGCGACCCAGGCCGAGCTGGCGCGGCTCAAGCACGGCATCGACCAGCTCGATGACCTCGAGCCGGGGGCGGCCGCGGTGCGTCCCCACACCGCCGCCCACGCCTTAAGGCAGGTGTCGGAGGAGGGGCGGCGGGCCCGTCAGATGGACCGGGCCGCGGAGCTCGACGAGGCCCTCGCCCGCGTGGTGAGAGTGGCCTACGAGGCCTTGGGCGCCCACGCCGTTCTCTACTTCGACGTGGACCGGGAGCGCGAGGTGGCCTACCTGCGGGCCACGCAGGGGCCCCCCTCCCTGGTGACGGACAGCGCCCTCCCCCTTTCCGCCGACCCCTTCTCCTTCATCTTGGAGCGCGGCCAAGCCTTCTACGCCACCGACTTCAAGCGGCTGCTCTGGGCCCTCCCCTACTATCGGGGGGAGGTGAGGATCGGCTCCCTCCTGGCGGTTCCGGTGCGGATAGCGGAGGTGGTAGCGGGGGTGCTCATCGCGGATCGGCTGGAGGTCCAGTGCTTCACGGGAGGGGAGCCCGGCCTGCTGGAGTCGTTCGCGGGCATGGCCGCGGAGGCCATCTTCCGCGCCCGGGCCTCGCTCCGCCGCGAGGAGCTGGACGCGGAGTTCAAAGCCGTGTATCCGATCTCGCAGAAGCTGGCCACCCTCAGCAACGAGTCGGAGGTCCGCGAGCTGCTCTTGCGCTCGGCGCGGAACCTGGTCGCCCTGGAGGGAGCGGCGGTGGTGATGTCCGACGAGCTGCAGACCCGGTACGTGGTGGAGGAGTGCTTCGGCTGGGCCACCGAGTTTGCCCAGCGGGAGGTGGGGCTCTCCGAGCGCACCTGGGCGGCCTGGGTCCTGCGCAGCGCGGAGGATCCCTACCTCCTCGACGACCTGGCGGACCATGGGGAGCGCATGCCGATCCTGGTCCTGGACGAGGGATCGGTGCGGGCCGCCTCCCTCCTCGCCGTCCCCTTAAAGGCCCGGAACCGCACCCTGGGCGCCCTCATCCTGACCGGCGCCCGGGGCTCCTTCGACGCCACGTCCAACCGCGTGCTCGGGATCCTGGCCAACCAAGCCGCGGCCACCCTCTCCCTCATCCGGGACCGCGAGCAACAGAAGGAGCTGGCGGTCCGCGACGGGCTCACCAACCTCTACAACCGGAGGGCCTTCAACGAGTTGCTCGTCCAGGCTCTGGCCCGGGAGGAACGGCAGGGGGGCCGCCTCGCCCTCATCCTGCTGGACCTCGACCATTTCAAGAAGCTCAACGACACCTACGGCCATCCCGCCGGGGACGCCGCCCTGCGCGGCACGGCCCGGGTCCTCGTGCAGCACCTGCGGAAAGGCGACCAGGCGGCGCGCTACGGGGGCGAAGAGTTCGTGGTCATCCTGCCCGGCACCGACGAGGCGGGTGCCCTCCACCTGGCCGAGCGGGCACGGGACGCGATCGAGCAGCACCGCCTGGTGTTCGAAGGAGCGAGGATCTCCTTGACCGCGAGCTTCGGGGCCGCGGTCTGGCCCACGGATGGGCAGGATGCGGAGGCCCTCCTCTCCTCCGCGGATCGCGCGCTCTATGCCGCCAAGCAAGCGGGCCGGAACCGGGTGATCTCGGCCAGCTCGATTACGCCCGCGGCGCCGCCGACGTAGAGGGCGCGTCGATTCTGCCCAGGCCCCCCAGCAGACCCAGGGCGAGGGCGGCGAACAGCGCGCTGTCGACCCAGTAAATCCCGAGGAGGTTCCAGTGGGCCAGGAGTCCGGCCACGGAGGGGGAGATAGCACCTCCGAAGAGCGCGGCGCCGGAGAAGAAGCCAAAGGCGGTGGCTTTGGCTTCCCCCGGCACCATGAGGCCGCCAATCGTGTAGCAAAGGGTGAGGGCCCCCCCCGAGGCGAGACCCAGGAGGACGGCCAGGGCCAGGAAGCCGCGGAAGGAAGGCACCGCCACCATGGGCAAAACCGCCAGGGCCCCCCCGGTCAGGCTGGCCAGGAGCAACTGGCGGGGAGAGAGCCGGCGGGTGGCCCGGCCGAGGAGGGTTGCGGAGAGCGCGGCCGCCAGGGAATAGACGGCGATCAGGGCACCCGTCGCGGACGCGAGCCGTGCCGCGGGCACCCCCAACCGCTCCAGGTGCAGGGGCAGGATGGGGGTGAAGGAGCGGCCCACGAAGCTGACGAGAAACAGCACGAAGAGGAGGGCGGGCACACCGGGGAGCTGGAGCAGGCTGAAGAACGCGGAGCCGGTCGAGGGGTCGATCCCCGGGGGCGCGGAGAGGGGGGCATCCCGGTAATAGCAAGCGACGAGGCCGACCGCGATCGCGCAGAGCACCGCCGTGACCAGGAAGGTGCGCCGCACGCCGATGGCGTCGGCCAGGAACCCGCCGGCAAACGGACCGAAGGCGGCGGAGAGGATCTGGGCCGCCTGGATCAATCCCACCGCCCGGCCCGTCTGCTCGCGGGGCGCGAGAGCGGTCGCCATGGCCAGCCCGAGGGGGCCGATGCCCCCGAAGAGGCCGATCCCGACCCGACAGAGGAGGAGCTCCCAGACGTTTCCGACCGCCGCCGACAAGGCAAGAAGGACGACGTAGGAGACCAGGGCCCGCAGCGCCATCTGCTTCTGGCCGTACCGGTCACCCAGCCGGCCCCACAGGGGGGCGAGGAGGCCGGCGAGAAGGGGTGCGATTCCGATCAGCACCCCTGCCCAGAGGGCCGCCCGCTCCCGGTCGGGGACGCCGAGCTCGCGCACAAAGAGGGGGAGGAAGGGGAGAACGAAGGCGAAGCCGGTGTAGACCACG
>DATMQU010000459.1:0-6790 GCA_035566715.1 Vicinamibacteria bacterium | reverse complement strand
CAATTCTTGAATTGGAGCCATGACACCTGGGGCGTTTCTAGGTGCCGCTTGATGCTCGGGTCGCACGGATCAACCCCACGCCGAGCGTGACCATGCCGGCGGCAAGAAGCACCGCCCCCCCGTAGGCGAGATAAATCAATGCGTTGGGCTCCTCGGCCTCGGGAGAGAGCACCGATAGGAAGAACGCGCTGGGGACGAGGATTGCGGCGGTTGGCGCCGCCAAGCGGGCAAACCATTTCCAGGCTGGCGAAAGCCGAGCGAGTCGGTGGTCGGCAAGGGAGACCCGACTCGATCCGGAGTGCATTCGCATCGCGGGCGCGGAGGCTTGCGGTGCAGCCTCGCGAACCGACTTAGGGAACCCCCGCGACCATCAGGCTGGGGAGTCCTTGATAATCTGCCCCAGGGAGATCCACCCATCCCGCTCGCGAACTACGCGGTAGGTCCTGAGGCTCGACTGCATTTTGGTCCGAAAGTAGGCCACCGTAACCCAAGCCTCATCCTCCGCGACCCACTCAATCGGTCCCGCTGTGACGATAATCGCGGGCTTGAGCGTGTCTCTCTCCACGGCTCCCATGGACCGGGCTTCGCATTCCGCCGCTCTCCGCACCGCCGGCTCTCTCCCAAATCGACCCAGGTACTCCCGATCCACGCTTTGAGGCGCCCCTCCTGGATCGACGGCGAGACAAACGACGGTTCCCCGCGCGCGCTCGGCGGTGTCGAGCCACTCATTGACTTGTTGACGGAAAACAGCCTCGAGCACGGCGTCCGCCTTTGGGTCCGTGGCCGCGCCCACCTCCAGGCTGGGCCACAAGACCGTCGCCCAGGTGAGCGCAAGAGCGATCGTTTCTCGTGGCCGCCACATCTTTCCCCCCGCTGGGCTGACCTTACCATGAACGCCTCGGCCGCCCTGCGCCCGAGCGGCCGGACTCGGGGGAAGCACGTCGAGCGACTCTCTAACCCTCTGGTCGGCCAGGCATTATCAGCTACCGAGGCCAGTCGGGTGCGGAGGCGGCGCCGTCGAGGAAGGAACCGATTGGCCGTCGACCGTCCCTGGCTCCATCAGCTCGATACGCGTGCCGTCCGGATCGAACAGGTTCAGCTGTCGCTTGCGGTTCGTCCCCACGCGAATCTCGAGGGGACCCGCATATGCCCCAACGTCACGACGTTCGAGAAGGCGTACTCTGGCTTCCTCGATGTCGCTCACCTCAAGGCAGATGTGGTGCTGGGAGCCGCGTGCGGTCGGCGGCGGAAGCGCACCGTAGAGCATGAGCTCGATATAGTCCTGCCCATCCGGAACGCGAAGGTTGACCCACGATAGCTCGGTACCCGAACGGCTTCCTCGCCAGGTCTCGGTCAGACCCAGGACGTCGTGGTAGAAGTGGTCGGCCGCGGAGAGATCGCCCGCGAGGATCCCCGCGTGTCGCAAGCGGTGGGCCACCGGCCCCGGGACCCCCGCGGGCCGGGACAGAGCGCTTCGCGGCCCTGCTTCGGGCGCGGGCTGCACGAACTCAATCGAGCGTCCCTCAGGGTCCTTCACCATGAGGCAGCGGCTGCCGCTCGCTTCAACCACCACGCCAGGGACATCAACTCCTCGTGCACCCAAAAAACGGCGCATGGCCTCGACATCGTCGGTTTCGAGAGCGACGTGGTCCAGTCGATCCTCGTCTGGCCTCAGGCCCGCGCGCAACTCCACGTACTGGCGCTCACCCACGGCGACGCGGAGGGTCGTCGGCTCCAGCCCGGAGGCCGCCTGTACCGTGGGACAGCCAAGAAACCGCTCGTAAAAGACGCGCGAGCGCGTGGGGTCGCTGACGCGCAGTGCTACATGAGAGATCCCGAG
The DNA here is from genome assembly GCA_035566715.1 of Vicinamibacteria bacterium. Classification (GTDB taxonomy): domain Bacteria; phylum Acidobacteriota; class Vicinamibacteria; order Fen-336; family Fen-336; genus DATMML01. Next base: position 4,950 of record DATMQU010000459.1, on the reverse strand, counting down.
AATGCGGGGACGCTCGGGGCCACCCGGGGCGGAGACGGCATACACTTTCTTGGAGCCAGGAGTCACTGCTGCAATGATCAGACTCGCGAGAACGGGCGCCCAACGGAGCCTGGTCACCACCATGCTGTTTCCTCCTTGACCCCCGAACCTGGGTGGGTGAGCAGCATACCCGGCGAAAGGTATACTAGCCAAAGCCCTCAGGGGGGGCGCCGGTATGCAGCATCGCCGGGCACAACATCACCGCGAGAGCCGTCTCGGCCGTGCGGTCGAACTGGACGAGCCAGCTCCTTCGGCATTCACCGCATTTCGCGCCATGATGGAACCACGCAAGGGCCTGATTCTGCTTTGTCTGGCAACCCAGATCACGTGTGCGAGCGGGCTCTTCACGGCACCACCGGGGTCGACGATCAGTTGCTTCCCAAATCCCCCGTTCGTCGCCGCGTTCGGGGACGTTTCCGTGATCTCCGCCCTGATCATCGAGCCTTCAGGAGTTCCGGTTCCCGACGGTACCGTCGCGCAGTTCTTCACCAGCCTGGGCCACATCGACCCCGAGGGAAAGACCAAGGACGGGATCGTCCGGGTGAATTTCGTGTCCGACAGCCGGTCGGGAACGGCCTCGATCACCGTCGTGTCGGGCGGACCCCCAGCCGCCCCCTCCGCGTCGCCCTCTCCGGGCACGGGCGGCGCGAGCAGCGGCAGCGGAAGCTGCTCCACAGCGGTGACGATCGGCAGCGCACGGCCCGCGCTGGTGAAGGTGGTTCCTAATCCGCCCCAGCTCGAGAGCAACCGCTGCACGACGGTCACGGCAACGGTGTTTGACGCAAACGGCAATCCCGTCTCCAACGTCCCCATCATCTTCTCGGTGAGCAGTCCCACCGAGGAATCCTTCCAGAGCGGCGGCATCCCCATCTTCACGGACAACAACGGCCAGTCCTCGGACCAGATGTGCACGCGTCGGTCGCGGGACGACCCTCAGACGACCGTGACGGTGACGGCGACGCCGCCCGTGGGGACACCGGGCACCACCCCCGTCACCATCAACTGAGAGCCTCCCACGGCAATTCGGGGTGCCGCCGGTAACAGGCCCAAGCCGGGCAGGCGATGCCCCGTGTCGATGCCCTGATCATCGTCTGGTGATGCCTCTGGAAAGAGAAAGCTCGAAGCTCGGTCCTCCGGCCATCGCCGCGGTCTTGGGGCTCCCACTAGCCAAGTGTCTGCTGCACACTATTGCCGCGCCCGGCTACGGGTACTTCAGGGACGAGTTCTACTACCTGGCCTGCACGGACCATCTGGCCTGGGGCTACGTAGACCACCCGCCCCTCTCGGTTCTGCTCCTGTGGATCGTCCGACAAACGCTCGGCGACTCGGTCTTCGCCATCCGCCTGCTGCCGGCGATTGCGGGCGCGCTCACAGTCTTGCTCACCGGACTGATCGCACGCCAACTAGGCGGGGGACGCTTCGCGCAGACGCTTGCCATGCTCTGCACCCTGATCGCACCCGAGTATCTTTCTATCGACAGCGTTTACTCGATGAACACGTTCGACGTCCTGATATGGACCTTGAGCACCTACGTCCTCGTGCGCGTCCTCAAGGATGACGACCCTCGCTGGTGGCTGGCCCTGGGTGTGGTCCTGGGGCTCGGGCTCCTGAACAAGATCAGCGTTCTCTGGCTGGGCTTCGGTCTCGCCGCCGGACTGGTGCTGGCACGCCGGGAGCTGCTCCGCCGGCCGGGGCCGTGGATGGCGGGGGGCGTTGCCGCGCTGCTGTTCCTCCCCCACGTCGTTTGGCAGATTCGCGAAGGCTGGCCCACCATCGAGTTCATAAGGAATGCCACCGGCGAGAAGATGGCCGCCATAGCGCCCATGGCCTTCACGGTGAGCCAGATCCTGAACCAGCACCCGCTGACCTTACCCGTTTGGCTCGCCGGCCTGGTCTTTCTTCTTTCAACGCGCCAGGGACGGCCCTTCCGGCCCCTCGGAATCAGCTACGTCGCCGTCTTTCTGCTGTTGGTCGTCAATCAAAAGAGCCGGACGGGGTACCTGGCACCCGCCTACTCGACCCTTTTCGCCGCCGGGGGCGTCGCTATCGGCCGCGTCATCGAGGAGCGCAGGTGGCGAGTCGTGCCTAGGATGCTCCTCATCACGCTCTTCATCGGCGGGGTGCTCACGGCGCCGCTCGCGCTGCCGATCCTCCCCGTGCAGAGGTACATCGCCTACGCCCAGGCCCTCGGCGAGAGGCCGTCGACGGAGGAGAAGAAAGAGGTTGCCGCGCTGCCCCAGTTCTTCGCCGACATGCAGGGATGGGAAGACATGGTGGCGGTCGTCGCGAGCGCCTACCGCTCTCTCCCCGCGGAAGAGCAGGCCAAGGTCGGAATCTTCGCCTCCAACTACGGAGAGGCCGGTGCGATCGATCTCCTGGGTCGGCGTTACAGCCTTCCCTCTGCGATCAGCGGTCACAACAACTATTGGCTCTGGGGCCCGAGGGGATACTCCGGTGAGTTGATGATCATGCTCACCCCGTCGCGCACTCGGCTGGAAGAGAGGTTCGAGTCGGTCCAACAGGTGGGGACTATCGAGTGCGGACACTGCATGCCCTATGAAAACCATCGCCCCGTCTTTCTCTGCCGACGGGCGCGGGTATCCCTTCCCGAGCTCTGGCCGCGGCTCAAGCACTATGACTAGGGGCGATGCCTCATCATCCTCCCCCACGAGATCCCTTGGGTAGAAAGCGAACCCTGGCCGATCAACAGCTAGGCCCGTGACGGCTCTTCTCCATCCCGAGCGCGCCTAGGCAGAGCCCTGCTTCAAGACCAGCGGCAGGCCCGACACCATGAGGACGACATGGCTCGCCTCGCGCGCCAGCAGCTGATTCGCCAGGCCCTGGAGATCGCGGAATACCCGTCCCAGCGGCTGTTCGGGAACGATTCCGTTGCCGACCTCGTTGCTCACGGCGATCACGTCACGCTGCCTAGCCGCTTCCGGCAGCTGAGCGACGGCATCCAGGATGAGCCGCTCCTGGTCCCCCGGGGGAAGGTCGGTGTGGGTTACCAGGAGGTTGGCTAACCAAAGCGTGACGCAGTCGACCACCACTGGGGCGTCCTGGGGGGTCGCCTCGCGAACCGCACGCGCCACATCCTGAGCCTCCTCAATGGTCGTCCAGCCCGGCCTCCTTTCCGCCCGGTGTTGGGCGATCCGGGCCTCCATCTCCGGGTCACCATCCGCTCGCGCGGTGGCGAGGTAGACCGCGGGACCCCGGGCGCAGAGGCTCTGTGCGTAGCGGCTCTTGCCGCTCCTCGCCCCGCCCAGGATCAGGGTCAGCACCGAAGGCCCAAGTCGCGCGCGGGAACGGCGTTGAGGACCCGAACCAGGGGGGCGTCCCCGTAGTAGTCGATGACACTCACCGCCCCGTACGATTGCTCCATTCGGAACAGGTTACGGACGTCCAGGCTCAAGGCTTCCGCCAGAAGGATGCGGCCCACCCCCCCGTGGGAGACGACGGCGATGGTGTGGCCCTGATGTCTTCCCCTGAGCTCGCTGGCCGCCCCCACGACCCGGAGCCGCATCCTGGACAGGCTCTCGCCGCCCGGGAACTCCACCTCCGTGGGCCTTTCCATCCAGGTCTTGTAGACCTCAGGGAAGCGCTCCGCCGCTTGATCGTACGTGAGACCCTCGAGACTCCCAAAGTCGATCTCCCGGAGGCCATCCTCGGGCCGTGGGGCCAGTCCGTGGGGCTCGGCAACTATCCGGGCGCCCTCCCGTGCCCGGCGGCGGGGGCTGCAATAGACCGCGGCCAAGGGAGCTCTCTCCAAGAGGCGAGCCACCCGTCTCATCTGCCGTCTACCCCGCACCGAGAGGTCCACGTCGAGGCTTCCGTAGCAACGGCCGCGGGCCGAGGCTTCCGGCTCTCCGTGGCGCACGAGGACGACACGGAGGGTTGTTCCCTCCGGTCTTGTCCATCGCGCAACTTCGAGCGCCAAGCCCGTCACCCCGAAATGGCCACCGCGACAGCCAGGACGGCGACCTCCGTAAGCTCCGAGGCGGCTCCCATGATGTCGCCGGTGACACCTCCGATGCGGCGCCGGCTGCCACGCCCCACGGCGGCGGTCACTGAGACCGACGCTCCCCAGCAAGCAAGGGCGGCCAGAGGGCCGACGAGAAGGGAGAGCGCCGCCGCCAGGACGGTGGCGCCGAGGAACCCAAGACCCCCCATATGATCGGTGAGCGCCGTTCCCAGGCCACCCTCCCGGCGGGCATAGGGCAAGAAGCGCCCCAGAGCGACGGCGGCCCAGCGGCCCAGGGCGGGCGCGACCACGAGGTAACCCACCGCGGTTCCTCTCTCGATGAGGCTGCCGAGGGAGAGGACCTTGCCCGAAATCAGGAGGATGAGGGTGGTGGCCCCGAAGGCTCCAATGGATGGCTCCCGCATGATGCGGAGAACGTCCTCCCGGGAACGACCGCCTCCGAAGCCATCGGCCATATCCGCCAGGCCATCCAGATGCAGGCCGCGGGTGACCCAGGCGGTGAGGGAAACGAGGCACAGAGCCGTCAGCGCGGGCGGGAGCCAGGGGTCGCCGAACCGGGGAACCTCGCCCCAGGCCACTCTCACCGACAAAAGCTTCAGGCCCAGGACGCCGATGCCCCCGATGGCGGCTCCGACGAGCGGGAAGAATACCGCCGCGCGTCCGACATCGGCCGCATCGAAGCACCAGCGGGCGGGCACGGAAACGCGCGTGAGGAACGCGACCGCCGCCAGAAGGGTCTTCATTACCGACCCGAATCAGGCGGTCCCTCGCTGGGTCCCGGCGCATCCGTGACGGCCGCGCTCACCGGGCTGCCGCCGTCGCGGGTGACGGGACGGGGGACGGGCGTGAACGACGCAAACCTGGCGCGCAAGGTCAGCGTCGTGGAGCGGGCGCTAGCGCAGAATGCCCCCCGGCCGAATGCCCCATTC
>DATMQU010000458.1:0-7867 GCA_035566715.1 Vicinamibacteria bacterium | reverse complement strand
GCCCCTCACCGCTTCCGCGAAGACCCCTGCCGGGCGCGCCTTCCGCGTGAGCGAGGTGCTCCTCGTCCACGACGGGGCCGTGGACGACTCGGCCACGGTCATGAGGGCCCTGGCCGCGCGCGCGCCCTTCGTGCGTCTGGTGTGGCTGTCCCGGAACTTCGGACAGCATCCAGCCACCCTAGCCGGGATGGCGAGCACGGTCTCGGACTGGGTGGCCACCCTGGACGAGGACGGGCAGCAGGATCCGGCCGACATCGGCAAGCTCCTAGACGAGGCGCTCGGGCACGGAGCGCAGCTCGTCTACGCCCAGCCCACAAACGAGCCTCCCCACGGCTGGTTCCGGAACCAGTCCAGCGCCTTTGCCAAGTGGTTCTTCGTGCGCATGCTCGGGAACCGGGCGCTGGGCGCGTTCAACAGCTTCCGCCTCATCGAGGGCGAGATCGCGCGGGGAGTGGCTGCCTACTGCGGGGCCAACGTGTACCTCGACGTGGCCCTTTCCTGGGTCGTGGCCAAGGCGCGCCATTGCCCGGTCGCCCTCCGGCGGGAGCGGGGCCGCCCCTCTGGCTACAGCCCGCGCCGCCTGGTCGGCCATTTCTGGCAGCTCGTACTGACCTCGGGCACCCGCCCCCTGCGTTGGATCGGACTCCTGGGGCTGCTCTCCATCTTTCTCGCTTTTGGAATCAGCGCGGTCGTGCTCTGGGGTCGGCTGCACCATCAGATCCCGGTGCAGGGCTGGACCTCCATGGTGGTGGTGGTCTGCTTTTTCGCCGGCTTCATCCTCGTCTCCCTGGGGATCATCGCGGAGTACCTCGGGGTGGCGGTGTCGATGGCCATGGGCAAGCCGCCCTACTTGATCGCATCCCGGCCTTCGGGCGAGGAGCGACCGCGGTCGTGACCACCCTCACCTGGGTGGTAGGAAGTGGAGGGCTGCTGGGGTCGCACGTGGCCCGCGCGGTCCACTCCACCGCGGGCCTGGTGCCCTGGAGTCCCCCGCCGGAGCCGCTGCCTTGGGAGGACCGCGCCCAACTGGAGGCCCGGCTGGGAGCGGCCGTCCGCGCTTTCGTGGCCGCCGCCGGCCAGGGCTCCTACCCGGCGTGGAGCGTGTTCTGGTGCGCGGGAGCGGGGGTGGTGGGCACCTCCCCCGCCGCCCTCGACACCGAGTCCGCGACCTTTGAACTCTTCCTAGAGCGCCTGGGACAGGAGCTGACCGCGGCCCCGGGAGCCCGCGCTCGGCCCGGGCGCCTCTTCTTAGCCAGCTCGGCGGGAGGTCTCTACGCGGGAAGTCCCGCGCGGCCGCTCCACGAAGGCTCGGCGCCCCGGCCAATCTCGCCCTACGGCCGGGCCAAGCTCCGGCAGGAGCAAACGCTCGAGCGGTGGGCGGCGCGGCATCCGCAGGTCTCATCGCTGGTGGCTCGCATCTCGAACCTCTACGGGCCCGGCCCGCGCATGGGAAGGCCAAAGGGCCTGATCTCCCAGATGAGCCGCTGCCTTATCCACCACCAGCCCGTCCACATCTACGTTCCCCTGGACACGATCCGGGACTACGTCTACGTGGAGGACGCGGCTCCCTCCCTCGTCCGCTGGATGGAGCGGCTGGGCGCGGAGGCGGCGGCCTCCTCGGGGGCCCGGCACGTTCTCAAGATCTGCGCCTCCGAGCAGGAGACGACGATCGCGGCGCTGTTGGGTGTCTTCCGCCGCCTGGCCAAGCGGCAGCTGAAGGTGGTCTCCGGACTCCATCCCGTGCACGCTCAGCAACCGGCGCGGCTGCAATTCCGTTCCCGGGTGTGGAGCGACGAGCCCCGGCCCGCCGCCACCGGCCTCGCCGTCGGCGTGGACCGCGTCTATCGGCACCAGCTCAGGCTCTTTCAGGCGGGGGCCCTCCCCGCCCCGTCGCCGCCCCGCTTCGGGGGAGACCAAGGGCGCCCCTAAATCTCCGCGCGGAGGGAGGGCTCTTCTCGACCGCGGGGGACGAACGCCCTAGGGGCAGGTTTCCTAAGCTTCGCGCTCTAATTGCGCCGCCAGCTCAACCCGGTTGAGGGCGCACAAGCCCTTCGTCATTACCGGGGTTCCGCCGAGCGAGGTCCCAGCAGAGTCGGATTCCGGTCTCCGCCAGATACCCCCACGCGAGCATCCCCAGGAGCGCGCAGGCCCGTGGGAAGAGCGACCAGAAGTTCGACTGCCAAGGAGTGCCGGGCAGCTTGAAATAAAGATACACGCTCCCGATGAACACCCCCGCCAACGATGCGTACACCGCACCTCGCCCGAGGCTGACCGCACAGAGCAGCGGAGCGACCATGATCGTATACTGGACGCCAAAGCCCGGGGTCAGCACGAGAAAGACGATGAAAGAGAGGGCGCACAGCCGATAGGCGGGCTCCCGGACGCGCCACCCCTGAAGGCTCGCCACGGCGATGGCGACCAGGATCAGATAGCGGGCGAGGGGGAAGTAGACCGCGGCCAGGTGGCGCGCTGCGTCTCCGAAGGCCTGGGTGGCGTAAGAAGCGTTGAGGAGCGCGACCAGACCCCAGTTGTCCTGGTTGGAATTGTAGGCCAGCATGTTTCGATACAGGCTCGGCCCCACGGTGAAGACGAACGGCAAGTACGGGATCGCCGCCACGGAAAGGCCGCCGAGGAATCGCCGAAGGTCGCGGGTCGATCGACACTGGGCGGCCAGGGGAGGGATCAGGAGGAGGGGCAGGAGCTTGACGTTCAGGGCGCCGGCCAGGGCCAGCCCGCACATGAAAAGACGGCGTGGTTCGGACGCGTAGTAGGCGGCGAGAAGACAAAGGAACGCGTAGAGGGCGTCCGTATTCCCGTGGAACCCGCTCACCAGAATCGCACAAAGGGCCCAGCCATAGGTCGCCACCGCGAGCGCGCCGCCCAGCGGCCCGCGATGGGCGCGGCCGATGCGGTACAGAAGAGCGGCGGTCCCCAGCTCCGCGAGCAGGCCGGGAAGCTTGATCAGGATCGCAAACGTCCGAAGCCGCTCACGAGAGACCTCGCTCGCGACCGCGGCCCAATATCCCATCAGGGGGGGGTGATTGTAGGCCTCGCTGTGCTCGAGGGCGTACCCCACCCCGTGGTCCCTCACGAGCCGGGCATGGTCCAGCCAAAGGGTCACGTCATCGCTTCCGATCGAGTGGCTTGCCACCCAAAAGCGCAAAGCCAGACCCGCCCCCCCCAATAGCAGAAGCGCGGGGACGGCCCGCGTACGAAACATTCCTGTGAAGTTCACAAGCCTCGGGCCAGGGGGGGAGTTCCTCCCGCAAAGTGATTCTGGCAGAGATCCAGAGCGATGGATGAGGCGCGACCCCCCAGGCCATATAGGGTGGGCGGGCGCGGACTCAAGGCGCGCGCCGCCGCCAGACTTCCCATCCCTGCTCGACGCCGGCCCTCTCGAATTGCGACGCCAGGTCCAGGCGGACCCGGGCATAGAACTCCCAGCAGGTCGTGTTGTCGTGGGCCAGGGTTCCGGGGGCATCGAAGTAGACGACATCGTGGCCGGGCCGGGTCATCCCCGCCAGCAGCTCGTCGTAGTCCTTCCGGGTGATGGTCTGCCAACACGCATCCACCGCGGGCAGGGGCGGGAAGACGCCCGCGACCTTCGGCACGAGATAGGAATCGGAGGTGAGGTAGACCGGCAGCCCCGAGCCAACCCGCGAACGGATGAAAGCCGCCTTCTCGAGCAGCTGCGTCGCCCCCGGCTCGGGAAGATAGACGCCGCTCACCAGGCGTCCGCCCCCGCCCGGTCGCCCGACGGCTTCGATCCCGGCTGCGACCTGCCAGGCCCCCTTGGCCGCCATCTGCCATAGGTTGGGGAGAGCGATCAGGAGGAGGGCGGCGACGGTAGACACGACCACGTCGTCCAGGCGCCGACGGCGGAGATTCAGCTGCACGTAGCGCAGGCTGTCGATGAGCAGGAAGCCATAGAGCAGGTAGAAGCTGCACAGATTCCAGGGGTGCGGCCGATTCGCATAGTAGGCGAACCAGACCAGGAGGGTTGTCGCCAAGAAGGCGCGGAAGCCGGCCGTGAATCCGGACTCCCGCTTGAGCGCGGTGTGGATGAGAACGAACGCGGCGTGGGCGAAGATGAGAACGGGCCAGGGGTCGCTGGTGAGGGGCCGGCCGTCAAATCCGCCGGAGGCGGCGAAGAATGCCGTCCGCCACGTTTCCAGCAGCCGGCCCGCATCCACCCAATAGCCGAGCGCGATTCGAGCAAGCACGGCGGCAACCAAGCCCGAACCCAGGGCTCCCGCCGGGAAGAGAATGCCGGCGACCCCGCCCCCGGGGCCGGGCAGGCGATAGCGAAAGGCGAGATAGGCCAGGCTGCCAACCGTCACCGCCAGTCCGCTCTCGGGGTTGAAGAGCAGAGCGGCGCCGCTCGCCCCGCCGAGGGTGAGAGCGGCGACCCGGAGGCCATGGCCGCGGATGAGGTAGACGGCCAGCGCGGCCAGAGGGATGGCGATCGTCCGCCAGGGTGTCTGGTTGGGATAGAAGAGGCCGCGATGGTTGAAGTGGTACCAGGGGAAGACCATCGCGAGGGCGAAGAGGACCATCCCCCACCGGCCCCGGGCGTGCCTCCAGAAGAGGAATGCGGCGAGGAGCAAGTAGACGGCCTGCAGGCCTTGGAGGACATGGACCCAGCCTCCCAGGCTCAGGGGCCCGAAAGCCCGTTCCCCAGCCGCGGCCAGGACGGGGAGGGCCACCCCATACACGGGGTGCACGTCCTTCAGGAGAATCCGCCCCGCGGCCAGAAGGTCAGCGGGCGCGATCGCCATTGCGTAGTGGGCCTGACTGAAGCACACCTCCCACCAGGTGAGGTGTGAGTGGTCGGGACGCACCCAGAAACCCGGGAGGGTGGCCGCGGCCAGGCCCAAGACGGCCACGCCCGCCAGGGCCCGGCTCCCGATCCCGCGTCGGAGAGGCGCGACCGCAAGACCGACTACGAAGAGGACCCCACCCGCCACGTAAGCGGTCGGGCGGTGCGTGGTCCCGAAGTAAAGGGACGCGGCCTCGCTAAGGACGACGATGCCGGCGAGCCAGCCGCGCCGAGCCAGCGGAAAGAGGGGTTTCGGACGAAGTCTCACCACCAGCACAACTGCCCCGATGGCCAGCACCATGACGAGGTGGGCGAGGGTCTGCGCGCGGGCGTCGTAGAGAGAGATGATCCGCGAAAAATACGCGCTGATCTGGTGGGGACCGAAGAATGGCGTGACCTCGGGGTCCACCACCAGCGGACCCCCGCCTACCAGATGTCCGTAGAGCGTGAGCGCCGTCCAGCCCAGGGTGAGAACGGCGGCCACCGCCATCAGGCTTGCCGCCGCCTCCGCCGGGGCCGGACGGTACCGGATGGAGCGGGGGCGCGGGAAGGGTGGCGCTGTATCGCCGGTGATGGGTTGCCGCGCTTGCTGATTCAAGACCGTACCGAAGGGTGGACCGTCCGGGAGGAGCTTATCAAGTCGTGCCCGAGGCTGTCAGCGGGGAGATCGGACAGGGCGGTACCCGGTGATGATCATGAGCCAAGCGGTTCCCTTTCGGGGCCGAGAGCTCCTGATCGACATGAGGCGCTTGGAGTCGACGGAGCTGTGACCCCATGCGCAGGCCGCTCAGGGCGGACCCAAAGCGTTCCCGGGCCATCGCTCGAGCGCGCAGAGCCGTAAGCGCAAGGGATCACGCCGGATCGGTTCGCACTCGGGGGTTGCCCGCAAGCCGAACTCCCCCGCCCGCGTTTCCCCCACGGCGCGGGAGTACTCGAAGTTCGACAGGAGGAGGAATGGCCCCCGGTGTTCCGCGATGGCCTCTGAGATCCGTTGCTTCCATCTCGCACCCGCTCCGAAGGCATCCACGGCGGTGAGGTGGACGAAGCGCGCGTCCTCCCGAAACGAGGGGATCGCGAACGAGATGGGCTGGCCCACGAGGAGGATCATGCTGTCCGGCTGCAGGCCCAGCGGCGGCACTCGCAGTTCCAGCCAGGTATCGTGCCACCGCCAGCGGCCCCACGAGCCGCTCCGCGTGGTTGCGGCCAGGACTAGGGCGACGACGAGCACCACTCGCGTCAGATGCCTCCCCGGGACGAGACGGCGGAGGAGGAGGAAGGCCACGAGCGGGGCCGTGAACTCGAGAAGGGCGAAATAACGATAGTAGGGCAGGAGCAGCGCCCATAGCAGATAGGCCGTGAGCCAGTAGAACAGGAAGGCCTTCTCCCCCGGCCCGAGCGAGACCTGCTCGGTCTGGCCCCCCCGGCGCCGGATGAAGCCCGCCGCCAGGAGAGCCAGCGAGAGCACGGCCAGGACCAACACCAGCAGAAGGCGGCCGTCGCGCAGCCCGATCTCCTGGAGGCGCTCGGCCCGTCCGAGGGCGGTGTCCAGGGCGGGACGAAGGAGGTCGTAGGGCGTCCGGGCCGCGTAAAGGGTGCTCCCGAAATTCTGGGGCGCGTAGAAATCGGAGCGAAACAGCGCGTTGGCGAAGGGAAACACGGGATTGCCCAGGATCCGGAACAGCCTCCAGGCCCAGAATCCACCGGTGGGGGCAAAACCGAGGAGGCTGCCGAGGCCGATGAGGCCGATCCCCGCCCAGCCTTTGTCGCGCCTTCGCAGCCACACGACCGAGGCCGCGAGTAGAGCCAGGTGGAACAGACCCATCGTCAGTTTGAGCCCGGTCGCGACACCGGCTAGAAGCCCCGCTCCCAGCAAAGCCCAGAGATGGGGCTGGCCGCCGGTGCGGTCCTCGATCTGCCTCAACACGATCGCCAGCGCCAGCAAGCCGGGCAGGGTCACCAAGTTGTCTCCAAAGGTCGTGCCCAGCATCGAGACCGCGGCCGGCCCCATTCCCCCCAGCACCGCGGCCGCGAGGGCGATCGTCCTCGCCTGCCGCGGCTCCGCCGACGACAGCACTGTGCGTGCAAGCAAGAATAGAAGAGGTACGTTCAGGCCGTGCAGAACGCCGAGCAGGAAGCCGAACACGCGCGGCGGCAGGTGGGCGATGCCCAGATAGTGGAAAGCGTGGAGCAGCGGCGGTTGGTAGGTCTGGAGGCCCGCGGGCACGATGTCGCGGTCGAGGCGGTCATGGAGGAACGCGTAGCCGTTGTAGTAGTGGTAGTTCAGCAGGTCCCAGTTCATGTCCTGTCCGAGCCACAGGGAGACACCGCCGAGACCGATTACGATGACAGCTAGCAAACCGATGATGGGCTTGGAACTCATGGTCCCTTCCTCGACACCGTCGACACCTACTCTGTGTCCGGAAGCCACGCGACCGCAACCATCCACTCTCGGTCGCTCTCTACTTGACCGCAGCCTCTGGGCAAAAGTACCCTGCTCCAGGATTGCCCCCTGATTGACCAACTCCCATGCCCGCGCGCGAGCCTCCCGTTGCAGACTTCGGGGCGCCCGCCCGCGGCCCCCGGACCATGACTCCCCGAAAGGCGAAGACGAGAAACAGCGGCACGGGAACCGAGGAGCGGGTTCTCGTGATCGGGGCAGGGGGTCACGCCCGGTCAGTTCTGGACGTCATTCGCTCCGAAGGGCGTTACCGCGTCGCGGGCCTGATCGACTCCTCGCAGCCGAAGGGGACACCGGCCCTGGGATCGCACGTGCTCGGGCGAGAGCAGGACCTGCCCGTCCTCTGCCGGGAGCAAGGCACCGCGCTCGGCATCGTCGCCATCGGCGACAACTGGCAGCGCCGGGCGGCCATGGAGCGGCTGCGCGCGCTCGTCCCCGGCTTCGTGTTCGTGTCCTCGGTCCACCCCGCGGCCACCGTGGCCGGCGACGTCACCATCGCGTCCGGGACCGTGGTCATGGCGGGGGCCGTCGTGGTGAGCGGATCCCGAATCGGTAACGGGTGCATCGTCAACACGCTCGCCTCCCTGGAT
>DATMQU010000457.1:0-3864 GCA_035566715.1 Vicinamibacteria bacterium | reverse complement strand
CGGAGCATCTCCGCCATCTCCACCTCCAGGCGCGTGGGAGCGCCAAAGGAGGTCCCCCGGCCCGCCTGCGCGCGGATCGCCTCCACCACCGCGGGGTGGGAGTGGCCGAGGATCATCGGTCCCCAGGAGCCCAGGTGGTCGATGAAGGCGTTTCCGTCCTCGTCCCACACCCGCGCGCCCTCGGCGCGGGCGATGAAGAGCGGCGTGCCCCCCACCGCGCGGAAGGCGCGCACGGGGGAGTTGACGCCCCCGGGCAGCAGGGTCCGGGCCCGCGCGAAGAGGGCTCGGCTCTCGCGCGTTTCGGGCGGGGTCGCAACCGTGGTCGGGCTCATGGCCATCCCGGCCGGCTCCCTCAGGCGAGGAGCCGCGCCGCCTCCTTGGCGAAATAGGTCAGGATGATGTCCGCCCCCGCCCGGCGGATGGAGAGAAGCGCTTCCATGGCCACCCGGGTCTCGTCCAGCCAGCCGTTCCGCGCCGCCGCCTTGATCATGGCGTACTCGCCGGAGACGTTGTAAGCGGCGAGGGGAACCTGGAAGCGCTCCTTCACGCGGTAGACCACGTCCAGGTAGGCGAGAGCGGGCTTCACCATCACGATGTCCGCCCCCTCCTGGAGGTCGGCCGCTACCTCCCGCATCGCCTCGTCCGCATTGGCGGGGTCCATCTGGTAGCCGCGGCGGTCGCCGAAGGCGGGGGCGGAGCCGGCCGCCTCCCGGAAGGGCCCGTAGAAGCCGGAGGCGTACTTCGCGGCGTAGGAGACGATCACGACGTCGGCGCGGCCGGTCTGATCCAGGGCGCCCCGGAGGGCGGCCACCCGGCCGTCCATCATGTCCGAGGGCGCGACCACGTCCGCCCCCGCCGCCGCATAGACCAGCGCCGCCTTGGCGAGCAGGGGGAGGGTGCGGTCGTTGTCCACGTCCAGCCGCCCGTCCGGCCCCTTGGCGAGGGGCCCGCAGTGGCCGTGGTCCGTGTACTCGCACAGGCACACGTCCGCCCAGAGCGAGAGGTCCTTGAGCTCACGCCGCAGGGCCCGGAGCGCGCGGGGCACCGGCCCGTCCTCGGCCGCGGCGCCGCTGCCCTCGGCGTCCTTCTTCTCGGGCAGTCCGAAGAGGATCACCCCCGGAACCCCCAAGGCGGCCAGCTCCCGGCACTCCTCGAGGAGGGTGTCCACGCTCATCTGATGGCAGCCGGGCATGGCCGCGATCTCCCGCCGCACCCCCTCCCCTCCGCAAACGAAGAGGGGGGCCACCAGGTTGTCGGGGGAGAGCCGGGTCTCGCGGACCAGGCGCCTCAGGGTCTCGTTCCTCCGCAGCCGTCGCGGGCGATGGGTCGGATAGCTCATGGGGAGACTCCTTGCCGGGGGGAGAGAAGAAGCACGAGCGCCTGGGCCAGGCTTCGGGCCGAGCGCTCCGCCGCTTCCAGGTCGGGGGGCGCGCCCAGCAATCTGAGCGCGCCGGAGGTGGTGGGGCCGATGCTGGCGATCCGCGTGCGCCCGGGAAGGAGGGCGAGGTCCGCCCGGCCCAGCACCGCGGCCAGGTTGGTGGCGCTGGACGGGGAGAGGAAGCAGACGGCCGCGATGCGTCCCTCATCCAGGAGGCGAGAGAACTCCGCCACCGGGGCGGGCGGGGCGGACCCCGTCCGGTAGGCGACGGGGTCGACGACGTGAGCGCCACCCGCCGTGAGGGCCTCGCGCAGCTCGGGCCGGGCGAGGTCGGAGCGCGGCCAGAGGACCCTGAGCGGCCGCGTCCCGGCAGCGGCGAGGAGGGCGGCCGCGAGCGCGCCCGCCCCCCCCTCCGCGGGCTCAAGGTCCGCTTGGAGGCCGTTACCGACGAGGGCGGCGGCCGTGGCCGGCCCCACGGCGGCCAACCGAGGACGAGGGTCCGCCGCGGCCCACACCCGCGGCCACGCCGGCCGGCGGCACAGGGCCTCCACCGCGTGGGCGCTGGTAAAGACCAGCCAGTCGTAGCCGGCCAGCTCCCCCAGGGCCCGATCGAGGGGACGCCCGTCCGCCGGGGGCCCGATGGAGATCGTGGGCAGGGCGAAGACCTCGAGGCCCCCCGCCTCGAGCCAACCCGAGAGGGAGGCCTCCGGCCCCTCCTCCCGGGTGACCACGACCATGGGCCGGGGGGGCATCAGGCCTCGAACCCCGCCGGGCCCGCGTACCCCAGAGCCCGCACCCGGGCGAGGATGGGGGCCGCGCCCTGGCGAAGGAGCCGCTCTGCCAAGGCCTCGCCCAGGGCCCGCGCCTCCGCCTCCCCGCCGACATCGCGGGCCTCGCGGTCGCGCAGGACTTCGCGCCCCTCCACATCCGCGACCAGTCCCCGGAGCGTGAGGCGGCGTCCGGCCAGTTCTCCCAGGGCGGCCACCGGGACCTGGCAGCCTCCTTCGAGGCGGGCGAGCAGGGCCCGCTCGGCGGCAGTGGCGAGGCGCGTGGGCTCGTGATCGAGGGCGGCCACGAGACGGGCCACCCGCGGCTCCCCGGCCCGGATCTGCAGGCCGATGGCGCCCTGGCCCACGGCCGGCAAGAGGGTCTCCGGCTCGAACACCTCCGCGATCCTCCCCGCCAAGCCCAGCCGAAGGAGTCCCGCCCGGGCGAGCACGATCGCGTCATACTCCCCGCGCTCGAGCTTCTGGAGGCGGGTGGGGACGTTCCCGCGCAGGTCGAGGACCTTGAGATCCGCGCGCAGGCCGAGAAGCTGGGCCCGGCGCCGCAGCGAGGAGGTGCCGATTCGCGCGCCCTCCGGCAGCTCCCGAAGGCCGTGGGCGCCGCGGGCGAGGAGGGCATCGCGGGGATCCTCCCGGATGAGCACCGCTCCCAGCTCCAGCCCTTCCGCGATGCGGGTGGGAAGATCCTTGAGGCTGTGGACGGCGAGGTCGATCGATCCTCTCCGCAGGGCGTCCTCGATCTCCCGGGTGAAGATGCCCCTCCCCCCGATCTCGGCCAGGGCGGCCTCCGGTCGCTTGTCCCCCAAGGTGCGCACGATCACCCGCTCGACACCGAGCCCCGCGTGGTCGGCCTTGAGGCGGGCGACCACGTGATCGGCCTGCCAGAGCGCGAGCTGGCTGCCCCGCGTTCCCACCCTTAGCGTCTCGGAGGCGCTAGGTCCCGCCATCCATCCTCTTTCCTTCGCCCGGCTCGCCGCCCAGGGCGAACAGGTCCCGGAGGGCGTGGAGGCGGGAGAGGCCCGCCTCCGAGCCCAGATCCAGCGCCTTGAGGCGGGTGGTGGGCAGATGGAGCAGCCGGTTGACGAGGGAGCGCGTGAGCCGATCCACCTGCTCCTGCTCGTGGGGCGCGAACTGCCGGAGACTCTTGCCCACCTCTTCCGCCCGCAGCCTCTCAAAATGGTCCCTGAGCTCGCGCAGGACGGGCGTCGCCTCCAGGCCGCGGAACCAGGCCAGGAATCGATCGCACTCCTCCTCGACGATGGCCTCCACGCGCGGCACTTCGCGCTGGCGCCGGGCCAGGTTCTGGTCCGCGACCGCGCGCAAGGTGTCGATCGAGTATAAGAACACGTTTTCCTGCCGGGCCCCCTCGGGGTCCACGTTCCGGGGAACCCCCAGGTCGACCAGCACCAGGGGCCGGTGCGGCCGCTGCCCCATGGCCCGACGGACCGCTCCCCCGGTGATCAGGTGGCCGGGGGCCCCCGTGGCGCACACCACCACGTCCGCCTGGGGCAGGAGGTCGCCAATCTCCGAGAGCGGAAAGGACGCCCCCTGTACCTCCCCCGCCAACGCGTCCGCCCGGGCCCGCGTCCGGTTGACGATCCAGAGCGCAGAGGGTTGCTTCTCCGCGAAGTGCCGGGCGGCCAGACCGCCCGTCTCCCCCGCCCCCACCACCAGCACGCGGCCCCGGCTGAGGTCGCCGAA
>DATMQU010000456.1:0-5286 GCA_035566715.1 Vicinamibacteria bacterium | reverse complement strand
CCTGCAGGACGAAGTTCTGAGCATAGGCCCAATAGTTGGGGATCTCACGTTGGTCGTGGTAGCCCATCACGTCGGGAAGGCTCCCGCCGCCTTCTTCGGCGCAGGCGGGGTCGTTGGGGTCGGCGCAGTTTTTCTGGCGGCCCACGTACTGCCGGATGAAGCCATCCATCTTGCCGGCGTTCACGTCGGCGGCGGCGTCCCGCTGCCCATGCGGCCCCCCCGCGTTGCGGTCACTGGGATCGTGAAAGGGCCTCACGCACTGCCCGTTTCGGGGATCCGGCACGCACACCGAGGGGACGCCGTCGCTCATGGGGATGCCCTCCGCCCCGGGGAAGGTCCCGAAGTAGTGGTCGAACGACCGGTTCTCCTGCATGATGATCACGATGTGGGCCAGCTTCTGGCGGGCCATGTCCAGCGGAGAGAGGGTGTGCGCGGGGGTGCTCGATCCGCCGCAGGCGGCAATGAGGGGAAGCATGCCGAGGGCAAGGGCCCTTCCCGCGACGGACCGGGCGGTCACGAGCCAATTCTAGCTCAAGGCCCGGCCCCGACCGCCGGGGGCCGGCGCGCCGGGCGTGGCAGCTTCTGGGGGAGCTCGGCCACCCGGTAGGCGGTCGTGGCCAGCACGACCGCCGCCTGCTGCAGCTCCGCCGGTTTCACCTTGTCGAGGGTGTCGGCCTGGGAGTGGTGGTTCTTGCTGTAGTCGTGCTGGACCTGCTCCACGCAGAAGGCGGGGACGCCGGCGGCGTCGAAGGGGATGTGATCGGTGTCGTCTTCCAGGCGCAGGTCCGTGTCCACGACCCCCAGCCCCCGCAGGGGCGCCAGGACCTGCTTCATGACGGCCTCCACCTCCCGCCTCCCCTGGAGCGCGACAGCGTCGATGCGCCCGGAGCCGGTGTCTATGATGAAGACCGCGGAATGGCGCTCGAGCTCCCCGCGGTGCGCCTCCAGGTAGGCCTTCGAGCCCAGCAGGCCCTGCTCCTCCCCGGAGAAGAGCACGAACCGGATGGTGCGCCGGGGCCGGGCCCCGCTCCGGGACAAGAGGCGGGCGGCCTCGATCACCGCCCCCGCCCCCGCGCCGTTGTCGGTGGCCCCGGTTGCCAAGTCCCAGCTGTCGAGGTGCGCGCCCAGCACGACGAGCTCGTCGGGCTCCTCCCGGCCGAGAAGGTCGGCCACGGTGTTGACGCAGGTGGCGGGCGGGCCGAGCTGCCCCTCGAGACGCAGGCGGATGAGGGGACGCTCGGGCGCGAGGCGCCTTAGGAGCAGGAACTCATCGTGGATGAGGTAGGCCCCGGGCAGTCCGTCCCCCTCGAGGGCTCCGGGCTGCATGTCCATGTTGAAGAGGCCGCCGGGCTTGCCGGAGTCGAGGAGGTAGGCGGCTGCCCCTTCCGCCTTCAGGAACGCCATCTGCTCCCGAAGCCACGGCTCTCGCGGCTTCTCGGGGGGCTTCGGTTGAACCTGGAGGCGCAGGGGCAACGCCATCATCAAGGGCTCCAGGTCGGTGACGGGCTTGCCCCAGAGCACGATGGCGTCCTTGAGTTGGCCCCGCAGCGCTTCCAGGTCCTCCGGGGTGCGCGGGGCAAAGACGCGCAGCGGCCCCTCCACCGTGCCCGGAGTGGGCGGCGTCCACGCCACCTGGGCGACCTGGAGAATGTGCTCCGCGGGGCTCCGCACCTGCGCCCAGACCGGCCCGCGCCTCCATGTCTTCGCCAGGGGAAAGGGCTCGAGGCGGGTGCCGAGGCCCATCTCCCGGAAGCGCTGCTCGGCGAAGCGGTGGGCCCGCAAGAGGGCCTCCGACCCCGAGAGCCGGGGCCCGGTGCGGTCCGTGATCTCCGCGAGCACGGCCATGAGCGGCCCCGTCTCCCCGAGGCCGGCCCGGACGGCCCTCTCCACGGCGTCGGCGCGGAGGGCGGTGGGAAGCAGGAGCAGGACGAGGGCGGCGAGCGCTCGCATGTCGGCTGGAGTGTATCTAATTGGGGAAGGGGGGCGCTAGAATTCGAGCCCAATGGTCCGCGATCTGCGCATTGCCCTCCTCGGCTTCGGCAACGTAGGACGGCGCTTCGCGGAGCTGCTCCTCGGGCCCTATGGTCGCGCCCTGCGGCGGGGGGGGGTGCGGGCCCGGGTCACGGGGATCGCAACCCGCCGCCACGGCGTGGTGATCGACCCCCGTGGGCTTGCCCTCCAAACGTGCCTGAGGCGGGTCCGGGCCGGCCTTCCCCTCGATCGGCTCCGGGGCGGGCTCGTGGCTTCCAGTGCGGAGTTCGTGCGGCGGGTTCCCGCCGACGTGCTCGTGGAGGTGACGACCCTCGATCCGCGTCAGGGGCAGCCCGCCACCGCCCACGTGCGGGCCGCGCTCCGGCGCGGCCTCCATGTCGTGACCGCCAACAAGGGGCCCGTGGCCTTCGCGCACGCGAGCCTCAAGGCCCTGGCCCGTCGGCGCGGCCGCCTCTTCCTCCACGAGGGCGCGGTGATGGACGGCACGCCGGTGTTCAACCTCGTGGAGCGATGCCTGATGGGCACCCGCATCCTCGGCTTCCGGGGGACCCTGAACAGCACCAGCAACCACATCCTGTCGCGCCTGGAGGAGGGGGCGACCCGGGAGGCCGCCCTCCGCGAGGCGCAGGCCCTGGGGATCGCGGAGGCCGATCCCCGGAACGACCTCGACGGCTGGGACGCGGCCGTCAAGGGCTGCGCGCTGGCCAACGCGCTCATGGGCGGGTCCCTGCGCCCCTCTGGGGTCCGCCGCCGCGGCATCCTGGGGCTGCGGCCAGGAGAGGCGCGGCGCGCCCTCCGGGGGGGGAAGCGGCTGCGGCTGGTCGTGCGGGGGACGCGCGCGGGGCGGAGAGTGCGGGTGTCCGTGGGCCCGGAGCGCATCCCCCTCGGGGACCCGCTCTCCCTGCCCGGCTCCGATGCCGCCCTCGTCCTCACCACCGACCTCATGGGCGAGATCGGCGTCTTCGAGCGGGGGGCCTTCTTGGACCAGACGGCCTACGCCCTGCTCTCCGACCTAATGACGGTGGCGGCGTCGCTTTCATGAGGGGCGGGGGCGGTCCGCCGGCGCGGGCGGCGGTTGTCCTGGCCTTGCTCTCGGCCGTCGCCTCCCCCCTGCGGGCGGAAGAGGTGGTGGTCTTCGCAGCGGCCAGCCTCACCGACGTCTTGGAGGAGATCGCCCACGAATTTGAAGCGGGGTCCTCCCACCATGTCGTCTTCGCCTTCGCGGCCTCCGGCGACCTCGCCCGCCAGATCTGGATGGGGGCCCGCGCCGACGTCTTTTTCTCCGCTGACCTCAAGCGGATGGACGGGCTGGAGCAGGCCGGGCTCGTGCGCGCGAGCGACCGTGTGAACGTCCTCTCGAACGTCCTCGTGGTCGTGGTCCCGGCCTCCTCCGCGACCGCGGTCCGCGCTCCCCGGGACCTGCTCCGCCTGGAGCGCATCGCCGTCGCCGACCCCGAAGTGGTGCCGGCGGGCTTTTACGCCCGGACCTACTTCGAGTCGATCGGCCTCTGGGCGGCCCTGCGGCCCAAAGTGGTCCCCAGCCTGGACGTGCGGGCGGCCCTGGCCGCGGTCGCGTCCGGGAGCGTTCCCGCCGGGGTGGTGTACCGCACCGACGCCCGCGGGGCGGATGGCGTCCGCGTGGCCTTCGAGGTGCCGCCGGGGGAGGCTCCGGCCATCGTTTATCCGCTCGCGCCCCTCGCCGCCTCGTCCAAACTCGCCACCCGCGAGTTCGTCCGCTTTCTCCTGTTGCCGACCACCCGGGCCATCTACGAGAAGCACGGCTTTTTGGTCCTGCCCAGGAAGTGATGTGCTGACCGCGGACGAGCTCGGGGTCGTGTTCTTCACCGTCAAGGTGGCGGCGCTGGGGACGGCGCTCATCCTTCCCTTGGGGGTGGCCGTGGCCCTGGGCCTGGCCCGCTACCAGGGAGCGGGCAAGAGCGCGCTCGAGACCATCCTCTCCTTGCCCCTGGTGCTTCCTCCCACCGCGGTCGGGCTCTTCCTCCTCGAGGCCCTGGCCCGCCGCTCGCCGCTAGGCTCCTCCCTCGCCGCCCACGGAATCGAGGTGCTGTTCACCGGGAAGGCCGTGATCCTGGCCACGAGCGTCATGTCCTTCCCTCTCCTGGTGCGCTCGGCCCGCACGGCCTTCGAGGAAGTGGACCCCCGCCTCGTCGGCCTCGCGCGCACGCTGGGCTGCGGCCCTCTTGCCGCCTTCTTCCGGGTCACCCTCCCGCTCGCCTGGCGGGGGGTCTTGGCGGGGACGGTGCTCGCCTTCTCCCGGGCCCTGGGGGAGTTCGGAGCCACCATCATGATCGCGGGTAACATACCCGGCCGCACCCAGACCCTCGCCCTCGCGATCTTCCAGTACAACCAAGCCGGACGCGACGAGCGCGCGCTGGTCCTGGCGGGGGCGACGGTGGCCCTGGCCTTCGCGACCCTCTGGACCACGGAGTGGATCACGCGCCGGCGCGCGCGGCGGAGCCAGGCGTGATCGAGCTCGCGCTCGAGCTGCCGCTCTCCCGCTTCACGCTCCGGGTGGAGACGCGGCTCGGGGAGGGAGTCACCGCCGTCATGGGGCCTTCGGGCTCGGGCAAGACCTCGCTGCTCGAGGCCCTGGCCGGCCTGCGCAGGAAGGCCCGGGGGCGGATCCTGGCCGATGGCCAGGTCCTGCTGGACACCGAGCGCGGCACGTGCTGCCCTCCCGAGGCGCGGCGGATCGGCTACGTGCCCCAGGACGCCGGCCTCTTCCCCCACTTGACCGCCCTCGGCAACGTGCGCTTCGGCGCCCGCGGCGAACCCGGCCTGGTGGAGGGAGCGGTGGACACCCTCGAGATTGGAGGCCTGAAGGACCGCTATCCGGCTTCCCTCTCGGGGGGGGAAAAACAGCGCGTGGCCCTGGCCCGCGCCCTCGCCACCCGCCCGCGGCTCCTCCTCCTCGACGAGCCCCTGGCCGCCCTCGATGTGGGCCTGCGCGAGCGCATCCTGCCCTATCTGCTGCGCATCCGGGACGAGTGGAGAGTGCCCTGCCTCTACGTCACCCACAACGTGGGCGAGGCCCTGGCCCTGGCCGGCCAGCTCCTGCTGCTGCGGGAGGGGCAGGTGGAAGCGCAGGGGGCGCCCCTCGCGCTCCTGTCCTCGCCGGGCCTCTCCCGGGAGGCGGAGGCCGGCATCGAGAACCTTCTCCCCGCGCGCGTCCTCTCCCACGACGTGGAGGCCGGCGTGACGCGCGTGCGGGTCGAGGAGGGCCCGGAGGTCTCGGTGGCCCTCTGCCCGGGACGCCCCGTGGGGAGCGCGGTC
>DATMQU010000455.1:0-5720 GCA_035566715.1 Vicinamibacteria bacterium | reverse complement strand
CGCCAAGCCCCGCCCGGCCTCGGTCGCTGCCGCCGTGGTCACCGACACCCTAAGCTGTTGAGAGAAAGAGCTCCTGGGCGGGCCTGACGCTTCGTCCCCTTGCCCAAGCGCATCTCCGGATTATCTCCCCCTCAAAGACGTCTGGAGGGCGGGCCGTGAATCGGCCCCGGTGCGACCCCCCCGGCTCGGGGACAGTGGGGAGAAGGGACAGCGAATGATGGGTTCCGACCGACACGCGAACAGACTCTCGGCTTTCAAGGGCGATCGCACCGTCTTCTTTGACCGGGGGGCGGGCGCGTCGGTTGGTTGGGTTTCCGCATGGCGACGGTGGAAAGCCTCGGGGCAATCGGGGCGCGGAGGCAGGCGCGCCAAAGGAGGCCGGACCGGCCTCCCTTAGACCCCTCAGGTCCCCCCGTAGCCGATGGTGACCCCGCCATTCTCCAAGATCACGGGAACCTGGCGGACGCCCTTCGAGTGGCCGAGCATCTCCTCCAGGTCCGGGGCCGACCGCTTAACATTGCGGTAATCGACCCGGTAACCTCTGCCGGCGAAGGCCTCACGGGCCTCGGCCGTGTAGGGTCAGTTGTCCTTTCCGTAGATCACGACCCGGCGGTCGGCGCTCATGCCCCAGTATACCGGGGCCGCGGTCGGGGTTCAGGCTTGGGGTATCATCAGCCCCCGTGGTCATCGAGAGCGTCGCCGTGGTGGGCTCCGGCCTCATGGGTCGCGGGCTAGCCTACGCCGCCGCCCCGAGCGGCTTCCGCCTGGGCGAGAGATACCGCCCCGCCCCCCTCCTCGTGCAGCAGGTCAAGGGAGGCCGTCTGGGCAGGAAGGTCGGCCACGGCGTCTACGAGTACGACGGGAGGTAGGCCGCCCATGTCCTACCGCAACCTCGTCTTGGCGCTGGATGGAGCGGAGGGCGGACGCGTGGCGACCCTCACCGTGAACCGCCCCGAGGTGCGCAACGCCCTCGATACGGAGACGGTGGCGGAGTTCCATGCCGCCTTGGAGGCGGTGCGGGCCGCGCGCGCGTCCGTGCTCATCATCACCGGGGAGGGGGACAAGGCCTTCGTCTCGGGGGCGGACATCCGCGCGATCCGCGCGCGTCGGCGCGACGACGCCCTCGCCTCCGTGAACTCCCGGCTCATGTCCGCGGTCGAGAACCACGACGCGATCTCGATCGCGGCCGTGAACGGCTACGCGCTGGGGGGCGGCTGCGAGCTGGCCCTGGCCTGCGACCTGCGCCTGGCCGCCGAGACCGCGGTCTTCGGCCTGCCCGAGCCCAGCCTCGGCATCATCCCGGGGGCGGGCGGCACCCAGCGCCTGCCCCGCGTGGTCGGCCTGGGCCGGGCCAAGGAGCTGATCCTGACCGGGGCCCGCTGGGACGCTCGACAGGCGCTGGCCTACGGGCTGGTCAGCCAGGTGGTGGCCCCCTCGGCCCTCATGGGGGCGGCGCGGGCGATGGCGGAGCGGGTGCTCCTTCTGGGTCCGCTGGCCCTCCGCCTGGCCAAGGCCGCCCTGAACGCCTCCAGCCAGGTGCCGCTCTCCGCCGGCTTGCTCTACGAGTCCACGGCCCAGGCCATCACCTTCGAGTCCAAGGACAAGATGGAGGGAACGGCGGCGTTTCTGGAGAAGCGGAAGCCTCGTTTCACGGGCGAATAGGAGGCCCCATGCGGAATTTCGGCGGGATTCTGATGATCCTTGGCATCCTGGGCTTCTTCTACAGCGCTTCCCAGATGTCCAAGTACGATCCCGTGCCCGACGGCCTCAGCGTCGGCGACGCCATGAAGCTGCCCGCCGGCCGATGGGACGTGGGCCGCTACGCTTGCGCGGCCGCGGGCGGGTTCGGCTTCCTCATGGCGCTCTACCCCAAGGGGCGGTAGGGGGCGTGCGTCGTGTCTGCGTCTTTTGCGGCTCCAGCCCGGGCCGGGACCCGAGGTACGTCGCCGCCGCGCGGGAGATGGCCTTGGCCCTCGTGGCCCGCGGAGAGGGGCTCGTCTTCGGGGGCGGGAGCGTGGGCCTCATGGGCGTTCTCGCCGATGCCCTCCTCGCGGCGGGAGGCGAGGCCCTGGGCGTGATCCCCCACGGCCTGGTCGCCCGCGAGATCGCGCACCGGAGCCTCACCGAGATGCGGGTGGTTCCGAGCATGCACGCGCGCAAGGCCCTCATGGCGGAGCTGTCGGATGCCTTCGTGGCCCTGCCCGGCGGCTTCGGAACCTTCGAGGAGCTCCTGGAGATGGTGACCTGGGCGCAGCTCAGGATCCACCGCAAACCCATCGGCCTGCTCAACGTGGCCGGCTACTACGATTCCCTGATCGCGCTCGTGGACCACGCCGTGCGCGAGGGGTTCGTCCCCCCGGGTAACCGCGGCCTCATCCTCGTGGACGGCGAGCCCGGCCCGCTCCTGGACCGACTCTCCGCCTACCAAAGCCCGGCGAGACCGGAGTGGATCACGCCCGGGGAGGCGTGAGCGCCTCAGAATCCGAGGTGGCGCGCCAGGTCCGGGTTCTCGGGGCGGACCCGCCAGATCCAAGCGTCGAGCGCGTAGTGCGTGGCCTGGGGTAGGGCGAGAAGGGGCACCAGCAGGGCCAGGGCGGCGGGCCCCAGGAGGATGGCGGGACCCGGGAAGAGCGCCGCGCGCTCGTGCCATACGAAGCGGTCCCAGGCCCATTCCTCGCACCAGGCGGCGGCCAGGAGGGGGGCGAGGTAGAGGGGCCAGGCCCCCGCTCGGAAGAGCGGGGCCACCGCCGCCTCCGAGCCCGCAAAGCGCGCGCGTCCGTAGATCCAGACCAGGCCCAGGTAGGGCAGGCCGTGGACGAGCACGTTGGTGACGGTGAAGGCATAGTCCGAGTTCAGGGCCACGATCCCCACGTACCACGACAGCCAGGTCGTGGCCACGATGAGGTTCTTACCCGCGCTCACGGGCCGGCCGGTGAGGTGGAGCTGGGCCTGCCGCAGGATGTAGGCGGCGGTGATGGCAAGGTGTACGGGCCACAGGAGCTCCGCTGACCCCTTGGGCAGCCCGGGGAGGAAGTCCCCCTCGATGAACCACTCGAACTCTCGGGGCAGGTGGGCGTGCCAGTAGAGGAGCGGGTAGAGGGTGGCGCTGTAGATGGCCGCGTCGTCAAGCACGCGGTCGAGGCGGGAGCGCACGCCCAGGCGACGGCGGTAGAGGGCGACCCAGCCATACTGCTGGCGGACGAAATGGAGGACGGCCAGGTAGGCCAGCACGCGCCAGAACATCGTGGCCGAGCCCGAGTAGAGCAGGACCCCTATCCCGTAGGCGGCCACGGGGAGGCCGAGGTAGAGGCCCGGCCGCCGCCGCACCTCCGCGGGGTCGAGGTAGACCCGATAGGCGGTGGCCCAGACGTGGGCCACGTCGACGAAGAGGACGGTCGCCACCCACGTCCAGAGCGGCAGCGCACCCGCCAGGCGCCCGTGTGCCTTCCCCCAAAGCAGGAGCGCGAAAGCGAGGAGGGCCGAGCCGCCGAAGACGGCCACGTCCCAGCGCGCGGAGACGAGCCAGGGACCGGGGGTGGGGCGTGGAGCCACGCTCGCGGTCACGCCGCCCAGCCCGGGAGGGTGTGCCCCCGCTCCTTGAGGATTCCCTCCGCGGCGTGGATCCCCCAATACTGCGCCTCCTCGAAGAGGGCCATTCCCGAGAGGTCGGTGTGGGCGAAATGGACCCGGCCCAGCGGGCGCCGGGAGGCGGCGAGGGCCTCGCTCCAGCAGAAGCCGGGCCGCGGCCTCACCATGGCGTGGCCCCAGAGGTAGACGTCGATCCGCTCCACGAAGTCGCGCAGGCCGGGATGGGCGGGGCGGAGGTCGTCCAGGATCACGGCCACCCACTCCTCCCAGGTGGTGGAGAGCAGCCGCGCCCGGGCCCGCCGCGCGTCGTCGTCGAGGAGGGGCAGGTAGTAGGTAAGGACGGTCGGCCCGTAGTCGCGACCGGACTGGTGGGTCGCCACCACGTAGCCGAGGGAGGGGCTGTCAAAGAGGACGTTGTCCCAGGCCAGGGGGAAGCCGCGGGACGGGGGACGGTCGCGGAGGGTGAGGTTGGCCACCATCCAGGAGCCGTAGACCGTCTCCCGAAGATGAGCGGGCGGCGACGCGCGGTAGGGGGTGAGGAGGGGAGCGGCCAGGAAGCGGGGCAGGGCGAAGACGACATGGTCCGCGGAGAGCCCCACCGCGCGCCCCTCCGCCTCGTCGTAGTACGTCACCCGGACCCGGTCCGGGCCGGGATCGACCTCGGTCACGGTGGCCCCCAGCCGGAGCCGCTTCCCCACCGCCCTCGCCAGATGGCTCACCAGCCGGCCGTTGCCCTCGGGCCAGGTCAGGAACTCCGCCGGCTCCTCCTCCCCTCTCTCGTTCAAGAGGCGGGCCGCGAAGTAATGAATGCCGGCCCAGGCCGAGGTCTGGCCGAGGTGGGCCCCGAAGTCGTCGCGGCAGCCGTACTCCACGAACCAGCGCAGGGCGGGCGAGGCCCAGCCCCGCTGGGCCAGGTATTCGGCCATGGAGAGCCGGTCCAGGGCGCGCACCTCCCCCCCGTCCGAGCCGCGGGCCCGGGGCAGAGCGAAGGCGCGGCGCCCCGCGGCGTCGCGCCAGCGGGACCACCGCCGCATGTCCTCCTCGAAGGCCTTGAGCTGGGCGAGGTCGTCCGCGCGGGCCGCCGCGCGCGGAAAGAGCCCCTCATGCCACTCACCGTGGAGGAAGAGCCGCTCCTGCGGCTCCCG
This sequence comes from Vicinamibacteria bacterium, assembly GCA_035566715.1. Lineage (GTDB taxonomy): Bacteria > Acidobacteriota > Vicinamibacteria > Fen-336 > Fen-336 > DATMML01. The sequence goes on along the minus strand of DATMQU010000455.1, from coordinate 987 downwards.
GCAGAGGACTTCCTCGGCGTACACCGGCCGTCCCCGGGCATCCCGGCCCCTGACCGCGCCCACCTCGTCCAGGAGCGCCACCAGCGGGTGGTTGTCCGGGGAGGGGACGGGAACGTAGTGAGCGCCCCAAGGGTAGGGCGTGACGGGTCCAACGCCCGCCCGTGCGGTTCCCCCGGGGGCATCCTCCAGCTCGAGAACCAGAAAGTCGTGAAAGCCCGCCCGGTCCAGGGCCCAGGCCGCCGACAGGCCGGCCACCCCCGCCCCCAGGATCGCGACCGCCACTGTCTCGCGCCGCGAGGGGGGCGGCCGGAAGCCCTCCCGGATCCGGTGGCCACGACGGTGGGAGCCGCCCACGATCGCGCCTTGAATCAGGGCCCCGCTTCCCCCGCGCCCCGTCCCGCAGGCGGCCAAGCCGAGACCGGCCAGGCCCCGGAGCAGGTCCCGACGGGACAGGCCCACCTCAGCGCGCGCTGGAAGGACCGCCGATGCCGAGCGATTCGAGGAGCGGTTGGTTGGAGCGCTCGCGGCCCAGGAAGGTCCGGACCAGGTCCTCCGCGTCGCGGGAGCCGCCCGCGGCGTAGACGTCGTTGCGCAGGCGCATCCCCACCTCCTCGCTTAGGAACCCGTCCTTGGATTTCTCGAAGGCGGTGGCCATGTCCTCCGCGATGGCCTTGGACCAGAGATAGCCGTAGTAGCCCGCGTCATAGCCCACGAGGTGGCCCCAGTAGGCGCCGAAGTGGCTGCCCGCGGGGGGAGCCAAGAACACCTCCGCGAAGGCCTGGTTGAGGATGGCCTGGGGGTCCTTGGGCTGGCCGGCCACGGGGGCCGCATGCAGGCGCAGGTCGCCCAGGCCGAGGGCGAGCTGGCGGCAATAGTCGGTGCCGCTGGTGGCGAGCCGGGCCTCCTTCAGCCGCTTGATGACGGCAGCGTCGATCTTGCGGCTGGGGTCCCGGTAGTCGGCGGCAAAGCGGTTGAGGATCGCAGGGT
>DATMQU010000454.1:0-3309 GCA_035566715.1 Vicinamibacteria bacterium | reverse complement strand
CAGGGCCTCACCCGGCGCGATCCGGTGGGGCCGGCGGATGCGGTCTTCGTCCTCGCTTCCCGTCTCCAGGCCGACGGCGAGCCTACCCCGGACGCCCTGAGCCGCCTCCTCCACGCCCTCGAGTTGCTGGGGCAGAGCTCGGCCCCCCGGCTGATCCTCTCCGAGCAGGCGCCGCCCGCGCGGTCCTACGCCGAGGCGGCCCGACCCCTCCTGGACCATCTGGGCCTGCGGACCGAGCTCCTGACCGTGGGCCCCATCCGCAACACCCACGACGAGGCGGAGGCGGTGGGCGCCCTCTTCCGCATGCGGGGCTGGAAGCGCCTGCTGGTCGTGACCTCGCCCACCCATTCCCGCCGCGCCTGCGCGGCCCTCGAGCACGAGGGAATCGCGGTCCTGTCCTCGCCGTCTGTGGAGACCCGCTTCGACCTCGAGACCCTGGATCGGGCGGACGACCGGTTGGTCGCGTTCGGCAGCCTCATCCATGAGCGGGTCGGCTATTGGGTGTACCGCCGCCGGGGCTGGATCTCTCCCTGACGGGAGGGGGTGCGGTGTCGCACCCCCCTACCCCGCACTCGGTGTGGCCGGAGAGCGCATCCCCGGGTCCCCAGAGCGGGGCGTTCGCGTCCGCTACTTGGCCGAGAAGTCTGTCTTGAGGGCGGTGGTTCCCCAGGACATGCTGAACTCGCCCTTGTTCTTGTCGCCCTTGACCTCGATGGTCAGCATCTCGACGCTCGCCGGCAGCTTCGACGCGGTGAGGGGGACTTCCGCCACCTTGGTCCTATCCTTATCCGACTTGGCAACGTTGAGCTGCCACTTGTCCTCGCCCAGCTTGGTGGCGGTGAGAACGTACTCACCCTTGGGCACGGCGGCGCTCCCGAAGCTGAGGTCGGCCTCGGTCTTGAGGGTGGTGGGAGCGTCGGCCCCCATGCGCCAGGCCTTGCCGACCTCGGCCTGGGCCAGCATGTCACGTTTATTGAGGTTGGGTCGGCCGTAGTCGATCGAGACGACCTTACCCGCGACCGTGGCCTTGGCCTCGCCGCGATCCGCGCCGTGGGCTTGGGCGGAGATGGCAAGGGCCAGGACAGCGGAGAGCACACCAAAGCGCTTCATCATCAATCCTCCCGTAGACCCCAGAGACCCTGATCTTAGGACGCGACCGCCGGCGGGAGCAACTGGAAAGGGTGCCGAGAAGCTATTTGAGCCGAGCGCTCGGGCCGGGGCCCGGCGCGGTTCCGGTCAGCGGAGGCTCGCCTCGGCCGCCCGCAAGCTTCCCTGCCACTCCGCGGTTCTTGCCAGTTCCGGGAGTGGCCGCGGGGGAGGGGGAGGCAGGGCCGTCTCTTGGAGAGCGAGCTGCCAGAAGCCCACGTCGTGCCAGCGGCCGAGTTTGAAGCCGGCTTCCCTGAAGACACCGACGGGCTCGAAGCCCATGCGCTCGTGGGTGGCAACGCTGGCTGGGTTGGGGAGGGTGATCCCGGCATAGGCGCGATGGTAGCCGGCAAGGCGCAAGCCGGTCAGAAGCGCGGTGTAGAGCGCCCGGGCCACGCCCTTCCCGCGATGGGGCACGGCCACATAGACCGTGGTCTCGACCGCCCATTGGTAGGCGGGGCGCGCGCGGAAAGGGCCCGCGTAGGCGTAGCCCCGGATCTCGCCGTCCGCGTCGCAGACAAGCCAGGGGGTCCGCTCGGTGACGCTTCGAACGCGCTCCCGGAAGGCCTCGAGCGAAGGGGGCTCTAGTTCGAACGAGATCGGGGTCTCGCGCACGAGGGGGGCGTAGATTTCAAGCATGGGCCCGGCGTCGGGCTCCCGGGCCAGGCGGATCACGGCCGGCGCACGAGGAGGAATGCCGTCCCCACCAGGGCGCTTGCCTTGAGGAGGTCGGCTCCCAGGAAAGCCGCGTGCAGAAGGCCGAACGGGCGGGCGTCCTCCGGGCGCAGGGGACGCGGGACGAAGTCCAGGGCACGGCCCCGCCGGGCCAGCGGGCCCAGGCCGGCGGCTTGAGCCAGGACGAGCACCAGGGCCAGACCCAAGAGCAGCCGGGAGTGGCCGCCTGCTGGCCAGAGCAGAGCCAAAAGGGCGGCGCCCAGCCCCAGCTGCGCCATGGTCCAGGTGCGGAACATCCAGCGGTTGAGCTCGGCTCCGAGGTGGCGCAGGGCGGCCCGACGATCCGGCGGCGCGACCCCCGCCAGCTTGTCCGAGAGCTCGGGCCGTCCGCCCGGGCCGAGCACGCGGTCGGCGGCGCGTAGATTAACGGTGGCCATGACCCAGGAGCCAGCCAGGACTCCCACCCAGGCGCCGAGCAGCAGCAGCGCCAGCTTCCACCTCATTCGTTGTCGAAGGGGTTCGGGGGGCGGCCCGTGGGGTCGGCGGCCGCACGCTTCTTGGCCTCCTCAAACTTCTTGTCCAGGATCTCTCGTGCGTGCTTGGTCTGCTGGACCGAGCGCGCGAATTTCTCGTCGAGGAGGCTCTTCTGGGACTGGACCCGGTTGACGAGGTCGTCAAAGTCCCGGAGCGGCTCCTTCTTTTTGTCCACCCAGACCACGGTCTGCGTCTCGGGATCGACTTTCAGCTGGGCCTCGCAGCAGGGGCAGGTGATGTCGAGGGCTTCGGGCATGGTCGGATTGTAACCCCAAGCCGGCTCCGCTTTCCTGCTCGCCCCCCGGGCGGCCAGGAGTGGGACTACTGGATGTAGCCGAGGGCACGGAGGCGCTCCAGCTCTTCCTTCCCTAGCCCTTCGCGTGACTTCGAGTCCGCCGGAAGGCGGGCCGCCTCCGCCATCCGCCGCCACGCCTCCAGTTCGCTCGCCAGGCGCTTGACAACCTCAGGCTGCTCGGCGGCAAGGTCCACCTTGTCGAGGGGATCCTTGCCGTGGTGGTAGAGCTCGTAATCGGCGCGTGCAGCCGGGTGTTTCGTGTTGTGGATGAGCTTCCAGCCGTCACGGATGATGGCGAAGGACTCCGCGTCCCTCGGGGGCGACCCTCCACCCTCTCGCGTCGCCGACTTCTCGATCACCGCCGGCCAAGCCCCCGGCGCGGTCGCCGCGTAGGCGGTCCCGGACGAGGGGGCCGACAGTAGCGGCAGCAGGCTGTGGCCCTGGATGTTCTTGGGCAGGGGAAGCCGGCTCATCTCGAGCAGGGTGGGCATCACGTCAATGGCCTGGACCGTCTGCTCGACCACCGCGCCCGCTGCGACCGTGCCCGGACGCCACAGGATGAGAGGCACGTTCGAGAGCTCGCCATAGGTGCTTTGGCCGTGGAACATCCTGCCGTGCTCCAGGAACTCCTCCCCGTGATCCGCGGTGTAGACGACGAG
>DATMQU010000453.1:0-2909 GCA_035566715.1 Vicinamibacteria bacterium | reverse complement strand
AGCACACCGACACCCACACCCGCATCGACCATGCCGCGCCCCACTGCGTGAGCCGGGAGCTGTACCGGGGAATCCTGGACGGCCGCGCACGGGGGGTCTTCCACGGCCTCATCCTGGTCCGCAGGGGGGCCCAGAAGACGGACGCCTACCAGACCAACCGGAACCTGCTCCTGTCGCGCGAGGCCCTGGTCAACAGCACTCCCCAGCTCGAGATCCTGGCCGACGACGTGAAGTGCAAACACGGGTCCACCACGGGCCAGCTCGATGCGGGAGCGCTCTTCTACCTGCGCTCGCGGGGGATCGGGGAGGCGGCGGCCCGGAGCCTGCTGACCTACGCCTTTGCCAGCGAGGTCCTGCAGGGGATCCCGCTCGAAAACCTGCGCGCGGCCGTGGGCCGGCATCTTCCGTTCCCCTCGCCCGGCGAGCTCGAGATCAAGGAGGCGGTGGTATGAGCGCGGCCAGTCCGGCCCGGACCAGGGCCTTTGACGTCAATGCCGTGCGCGAGGCCTTCCCCATCCTCCGCACCACCGTTCACGGGAAGCCCCTCGTCTACCTCGACAACGCGGCCAGCGCCCAGAAGCCCCGGCCGGTCATCGAGGCGGAGAAGGCCGTCTACGAGGGCTACTACTCGAACGTCCACCGGGGGGTGCACCAGCTCTCCGTGCTGTCCACCGATGCCTACGAGGCCGCGCGGACCAAGGTCCGCGCGTTCCTCCACGCGCGCGAGAACCGGGAGATCATCTTCCTGCGGGGGACCACGGAAGCGGTGAACCTCGTGGCCCAGACCTACGGGCGGACCCACGTGGGGGCGGGGGACGAGGTCCTGATCACCACCCTCGAGCACCACTCCAACATCGTCCCCTGGCAGCAGCTGTGCGAGGAGAAGGGGGGGCGGCTCAAGGTGGCGCCCATCAACGACGCCGGGGAGGTCGACCTGGAGGCCTTCGAGAAGCTCCTCTCCCCCCGAACCCGCATGGTGGCCGTGACCCACGTCTCGAACGCCCTCGGCACCATCAACCCCGTGAAGCGGATGGTGGAGATGGCCCACCGCCGCGGGGCGCCCGTGCTCGTCGACGGCGCCCAGGCGGTGCCCCATCTGCGGGTGGACGTGGCCGAGATGGGCTGCGACTTCTACGCCTTCTCCGGGCACAAGCTCTACGGCCCCTCCGGGGCGGGCGTGCTCTACGGGAGGGCCGAGCTCCTGGAGGCCATGCCGCCCTGGCAGGGGGGCGGGGAGATGATCGCCTCCGTCACCTTCGAGAAGACGACCTACAACGTCCTGCCCCACAAGTTCGAGGCGGGGACCCCCAACATCGCGGGGGTGATCGCCCTCGGCGCGGCCATCGACTACGTCACCGACCTGGGCCTGGAGGCCATCGCCGCCCACGAGGACGACCTTCTGGCCTACGGCACGCGCGCGCTCACCGCCATCCCCGGCCTGCGCCTGGTGGGCACGGCCCGGGAGAAGGCAAGCGTCCTCTCCTTCGTCCTGGAGGGGATCCACCCCCACGACATCGGGACCGTGCTCGACTACGAGGGCATCGCGGTGCGCACCGGCCACCACTGCGCGCAGCCGGTGATGGAGCGCTTCGGCCTGCCCGCCACCACGCGGGCCTCCCTGGGCTGCTTCAACACCAAGGAGGAGATCGACGCCCTGGTCCGGGGGATCCACAAGGTCCAGGAGGTCTTTGGCGGATGAACGAGCTGAGGGAGCTGTATCAGGAAGTGATCCTGGACCACAGCAAGAGGCCCCGGAACTTCCGCGAGATGGAGGGCGCGAGCGGAAAGGCGGAGGGCTTCAATCCCCTCTGCGGGGACATGGCCACCGTCTACGTGCGCCTGGAGGGGGAGGTGGTGAAGGACGTGAGCTTCAAGGGGGCGGGCTGCTCCATCTCCACCGCCTCCGCCTCCATGATGACGGAGGCCCTCAAGGGCAAGACCCGGGCCGAGGCGGAGGCCCTCTTCGAGCGCTTCCACGCCCTGATCACGCGCGGCCGGTCGGAGGGCGACGCCTCCGATCTGGGCAAGCTGGCCGTGTTCTCCGGGGTGGGGGAGTTCCCGGTGCGGGTCAAGTGCGCCTCCCTGCCCTGGCACACCGTGAAGGCCGCGCTCCGGGGCGAGAGGCAGGTCTCTACGGAGCAAACATGAGAGAAGCCAGGACGTTGTCGCGCGACATCCAGGTCGCGGCCATTCCCTACGGGGACAAGATCCCGCTCCCCGCGGGCAGCATCGTCTACGTCACCCAGGCCCTGGGCGGGTCCTACACGGTCATGACCGACCGCGGCTACATGGTTCGCATCGAGGGCCAGGACGCGGACGCGATCGGAGAGGCGGTGGTGGCGCCGCTCCCCGCCTCCGAAGCGGCCGACAAGCCGGTCGAGCAGCTGGCCTGGGACCAGCTCAAGACCTGCTTCGACCCCGAGATCCCCGTCAACATCGTGGACCTGGGGCTCGTCTACGAGTGCCAGGCCACCCCCCTTCCGGAGGGGGACAGCAAGGTGACCGTGCGTTTCACCCTCACCGCTCCCGGGTGCGGGATGGGGGACTACCTGAAGCAGGACGTGAAGGCCAAGCTCCTGGGCATCCCGGGGGTGAAGGAGGCCGACGTGGAGGTGGTGCTGGAGCCGGCCTGGGAGCAGAGCATGATGTCGGAGGCGGCCCGGCTCCAACTCGGGCTGATGTGAGGCCGAGGCGGGAACCATGAAACTGAGCTCTCAAGAGGAATACGGACTGCGCTGCCTGCTGCAGCTCGGGCGCGAGGGGGAGGGGCGGAGCCTGACCATCGCCGAGATGAGCCAGCGGGAGGGCATCTCCACCCCCAACGTGGCCAAGATCATGCGCATCCTCCGCCGGGCGGGACTCGTCCTCAGCACGCGCGGGAAGTCGGGGGGCTACACCCTGGCCCGGCC
>DATMQU010000452.1:0-5393 GCA_035566715.1 Vicinamibacteria bacterium | reverse complement strand
GAGTAAGGCCTGAAGGCGCCGAGAGTCAGGGTGCGGCGGCGGCTGGCCGGGAGGACGGGCCCGCTTCGACACGTGACGGACTCGTTCCGCGTTGGCGGAGGGGACAGGATTCGAACCTGCGGACCCTTGCGGGCCTCCGGTTTTCAAGACCGGCGCCTTCAACCGCTCGGCCACCCCTCCGGGGCGATTTTACGCTACCATCACCTGGCCGCGGAGACGGCCCCCCGGGGTCCGACAAGAGTCGGTCGGCCCCGTTACCGGTCTCGAAGTCCCACACCCTCCCCCCGCGGCTTCGTGAGCGACCGGTCGCTTCGGTGATACTTGGCTCATCGGCGGAGGCCTCCCATGGTCCAGATCACCCGATGTCGGTCGGCGGCGAGCCTTGCCGCCGCGATCACCCTCTTGTTCCTGTGCACGCCCGGAGCGGCCCGCGGCGACGTGCTTTGGGATTGGACCGATGCGGCCATGACGGCCGCCACGGGGGCGAAGCAGTTGCCCTTCGAGCAAACCCGAACCATGGCCATCCTGCACGTGGCCATGTTTGACGCCGTGAACGCCATCGAGCGCAGCTACGCGCCCTACCGACAGCCGCCGGTCCCCGCTTCCGGCGCATCACCGGAGGCGGCCGCCGCCGCGGCCGGGCACGCGGTGCTGACCGGACTCTTCCCCGAGCAGCGGGCCACTTGGGACGTGCTGCTCGCGAGCTCGCTCTCCGCCCTTCCGGGCGGCCCGCGTCAGGGAGGGCTCGATCTGGGGTCGCGGGTCGGCGCGGTCATGGTGGCTCTGCGCGCCCAAGACGGCGCGGACGCCCCCAACGCCTATCGGCCGCTCACCGCCCCCGGAAGCTACGTCCCCACGGCGTTGCCGGTGGGGAGCGCCTGGGGAGAGGTGACGCCTTGGGCCTTGAGATCCGGCGCCCAGTTTCGCGCCGGCGGCCCCCCGGACCTGAAGGGTGCAACCTGGGCGAAGGACTACGACGAGGTGAAGGCGCTCGGCGAAAAGCGGAGCGCAACGCGCACCCCCCAACAGACCGAGGTGGCGCGATTCTGGAGCATAACCGGCCCCGCCTCCTGGCTGCCCGTGGTCCGTAACCTCACCGCCACCCCCGGCCGATCGCTCGTGCAGAACGCGCGCCTGCTCGCCCTGGTCTCGATGGCCACCGCGGACAGCTACATCGCCGTCTTCGACGCCAAGTACCACTATCAGTTCTGGCGGCCCATCACCGCCATCCGCAACGGCGACCTCGACGGCAACGATGCCACCGCGCCCGACGCAACCTGGGAGCCGCTCATCGACACCCCCCTGCACCCGGAGTATCCGTGCGCCCACTGCATCAACTCGGGAGCGGCGGCGGCGGTGCTGGAGGCGGAGTTTGGGGCGGGCGAGCTGCCCGCGATTCGGATGACCAGCGCCGCGGTGCCGGGAGTGACGCATCAATGGACCCGCATCCGCGACTACGCGGCCGAGGTCTCGAGCGCACGGATCTGGGGTGGCATCCACTACCGCAACTCCACAGAAGTGGGGGCGGCCATGGGGCGCCAGATTGGCGAGTGGACCCTGAAGACCCAGCTCGGGCCACAGGGCGCGCCGCGGCCCGCCCGGTGAAAATAGTTCGACATTCCTGATCCTTTCTGCGGGCGGGGGCTCGAGGTCGATGCCGGGTCGACCGCCCCTCCAACCCCTTGTCCTCATTGGGTTCGAGCTCCCGACCTGCCCCTGGCCTTCAGTTTTTTTCGACCCTTCCTGGGCTCCGACTCGTATGCCTCCTAGGGGGAGGTCTGGGCCCCCCGGGGCGGGAGAAGGGCGATGAAAGAGCCGAGAGAGTTGTTTGAGGGCCTCGTGGTCACGAGGCCGAACCGGGAGCAGACACGAGGGCGCACGCTGACGCTGCCCCTCTCCATTGCCGCGCACGTGGTCGTGTTCAGCGCGGTGGTCGTGATCCCCGTACTGACCTCGGAGGGCCTCCCGGACCCCACCGGCTCGGCGGTCCGCGCCTTCTTTACCGAGCCGGTGACGGCGCCGCCCCCACCCCCGCCGCCCGCGAGGGCCCCCTCTGCCCGCGTCGCGCCCAGGCCGCCCGTCACCCCCGCCACCGCCTTCACTTCTCCCGTGGAGACGCCCGATCAAGTCGTGCCCGAAACGGCGGGGGAGTTGGGATTCGATAGCGGCCCGGACGGGGTGGAGGGCGGGGTGCCCGGAGGTGTGGTGGGAGGCATTGTCGGGGGCTTGCCCGACGCCCCCCCTCCGCCCCAACCGGTGCGCGTCGGCGGCGCCATCAAGGTGCCGAAGAAGCTCCGGCACGTGGACCCCGTGTATCCCCGCCTGGCGGCGGTCGCACGGGTCCAGGGCATCGTTGTCCTGGAGTGCCTTTTGAGCCCGGAGGGAAGGGTGGCGGATGTGAAGGTCCTCCAAGGCGTCCCCCTGCTGGACGAGGCGGCCGTCCAAGCCGTCAAGCAGTGGCTGTTCACGCCGACCCTCTTCAACGGCGTGCCGGTTCCCGCGATCATGACCGTGAACGTCCGCTTCGCACTGTAGCGGGGGGGGGCGGGGTCCAGACCCCCAGGGCACGGGCCGGGCCGCGTTCCACGATCGCCTGCCTAGAGCACCAAGCGGACCCGAGCGGGCGTCGGACCGAGCCCGCGTGGTCGGCGCTTCCACCGCGTTAGCGTGACGGCGTCCCGAGGGGTGTGGGAAGGGGAACGCGCAGCCGTTCGCTCCAGCGCGCGAGGGCGGGGAGCACCGCAGGGTAGAGCTCGACGCCATCCTCGAGCTGTCGCGCCCGCCGCTCCAAGGCCGCTTCTCCGGGAAGACGCACGGCCGGCCGGCCGGGAGCCACGGGCGTGGTGCGGCAGAGCTGGGCCAGCCAGGTGGTCTGTCGTTCGAAGGCGGCGCGCCCCGCGAAGCGGCCCGGATCGATGAGCTGCAGAAAGACGGAGGCGCCCCATTCGCGGGGCTGGTCCGCCCGGCCGTGGCCCGCGAGCCCGGAGGTCAGCGCTTCGACCAGTAGCGCCAAGGCAAAGCCCTTGTACCCCAGGTCGAATCCCCCCAGCGGCATCACCGCCCCCGGTCGCTCCCCGAAGAGAATGGCGGGATCGTCGCTCGGCCGCCCGTCGGCGTCCACCAGCCAGGGCCCGGGCAGGCGGGCACCCTCCTCGAAGAGCCTCCGGGGCATGGCGTTGCTGGTGGTCGACATGCTGACGTCGATGAGCACGGGCCCGGCTTCGGTGGGAAAGCCGGCCGCGATGGGGTTGGGCGTGATGCGGGGGGCGACGCCGCCGTAAGGCGCCACGCCACTGGCCGAAGGGTCAGAGCAGGTCAGCAGAATGACGAGGCCTTCGTCTGTGACTGGCTTGAGATAGGCCTGGAGGCAACCGATGTGGTGGCTGCGGCGGATGACGACCGTCACCAGGGAATGCTGTCCGAGCCTCTCCCGGGCGGCCCCGATCGCCTTCTCCACGAGCCAGGGTCCCGGCAGGTGCCGCCCGTCCCAGGTGAGGGCCCCCCCGGAGTCGCTGAGCGTCTCCGGTTCTCCCGTTCGCGCCATCCGCCCCTCGTCCAACTCCTGGAGATATCGGGGCAAGAGATCGAGGCCATGGGTGGTGTGGCCCAACAAGTCGCCCTCCAGGAGCACCCTGGCAACGGCGAGCGCGCGCTCGTCGGGCAGTCCACCCCGTCCGAGGAGTGTTCTCGCCCACGCGAGCAGATCCGGGGCCCGGTAGCGCGTGCCCGCCTCCATTTCCAACCTCCCGGTGGCGAGGCCGACACCACCCCAGCGCCAACCGCCCCACCCAGCGTAGACCATCTCGTAGGTGAGCTTGGTCTTCGTAGCCGCGTGAACGACCACGGCCGCCTGTCCCTCAGCCGCGGGGACTTCCAGGCCAGATGTGGGGAGCGAATCAGCGGTCGGGAACTTCCTTCCGCAACTCCTCGTTCTCACGCCGCAGGGTCTCGATCTCGGCGTCCATCACGCGGACGCTCTCGAGCATCTCGACGTCGATCTCGTCGCGGATGCGCTCGAGGGCACGTCGCTCCTCCGGCGTCCGCGCCTTCTCGATAATGGCGTCCGCCGCGTGGGAGGGTTCTCTGTGGCCGCTACAGGCGGCAGAGAGCCACGCAACTCCCACGAGGAGGGTGATGGCGACGGGGACGAGCGTCAAGGGGCGCCTCATTTCCCTCGTCGTGCTCGAAGCTCGGCATTCTCCCGGCGGAGCTTCGCGCGCAGGCGCGCCTTCTCCTCGAGAACGTCCCGCCAGAACTCGCGGGTGGCGCGCCGGACCTCCTCGGCAGCGGCGGCCGACGCCTCCTTCGCCTTCGCCCAGGCCTCCCGACCCACCTGCGAGGCGTCGTGCGCGAATTCCCTGCCCGCCAGCTCGCCCTCCTCGACGATCCTTCCCGCGCCGCGCAACGCCGGCGTGCGGCCGTCCTTCTTCGGCGGTTCGTCCGCCCATCCCGGCCGGCCGAAGCAGAGGAGGGCGACCACAATCGACAGAAGCGTGCAGGTCGTGCGGCCGTCAACTGTCATCGTCGCAGCCTAGCATGCCGAACCGGGCAGAGCGCTGTGAGCGGCGTCAAAGCAGAGACGTCACGAATTCAGTGCTGCGTCAAATGGGGCACGTTCGGCACCCGACTTAGGGTGCCCACCGTCCCCGAGACCGGCAGGCCGGGTCGGCCAACTTCCCGCTCGAGATATTTCCAGCGGGGACCAGCCCCGAGCTCATGAATTGGAACTCCGTGTAACTGGGTGGTCGGTAAAAGTCGTCGAGGACACCCTCCCAACTCGTCACGTCGCCAGCGCCACAGGCAAAGCTTAGGGCACATGCCCCCCCGCCGAAACAAGCATCGCACGCGCCGTGGGCGTCACGCGAGCTCGTGGCCGCGATCGGAGTAGTCGCGCAAAACTGTGTCGCGCCGGTGGGGCAGCCGACGGCGAAGCCGCCGCTATTAACGGCATTGATGCTGTGGCAAAGCGGGTCGGACGAGAAGGGGTTCCAGCACCCGATGAGGGCCAGCACGACCCCGATCACGGCGAGTCGCTTGGTCATCTCAGCCTCCGCTGCGACTTCATTCCCAGCCCGCCACTCGAACCGGCGGACTTCAGGGATGGGCGTTCAGTCTCAGGCCCAACCGTAAGTAGCTTATCAAGGTTCAGGGGCAGAATGCGTTAGCGCCCGGTTGTCTTCAGGCCATCTCACTCGTATGAGCTCCGGGCCGAGCCCGTTCTCGCAAGGAGGAGAGCCCGACGAAGAGGCACCCGGTGGCGAAAATGCCGGTCTGCTGTCGTGCGCTACCTCCGGAGTGTTAGAGATGTGGTCAGGGGAGTAAGACAACGGATATGATTGTGCATCAATGAGGGTTCTCGGGACATGGCGGGCTGGGTTGGAATCCGTCGCGCG